>JAQVWW010000074.1 GCA_028709505.1 Eubacteriales bacterium | reverse complement strand
GCACATGATAGCTGACCCTCAAAGCAGCCTGCGGTATTTGGAAGAAGAATATGCCGGCGTCCATCAGGACGCCGGCTGTGCGTTGGCCGACGACATCGGCAACGGCAGGGCGCGGCTGCACCTGCGCGCGCTGCAGGCGGCGGGCCTGACGCTGCCCACCGTCAACCGCTTTTTTGTGCATAGCGCCAACCGTGCCCACGGCAGCATGCAGGCCTTTGCGCGCAAGCTGGACACGGCGCTGGCCATGTGCGCCGCCGCAGAGCTGCCGTTTGCGCCACCGCAGATGGCAGCGTATGTGGCCGAATACCGCGCCCGGGGCTGCCCGGCTGTTCACCACAGCGTCGCCTTTGGGCAGGCCTATCGGCCGGCTTACCGCGTGGTGGACAGCGCATATGTGCGCTATCACGCGCTTTTTGCGGCGGTGGATGACGTGCTGCGGCAAAAGGGGCGGGCGGTGGTGGCTATCGACGGCATGTGCGGCGCCGGAAAAAGTACGCTGGCCCGGCTGCTCGGCTCCGTCTACGATACCGCCGTCATCCATATGGACGATTTTTTTCTGCCACCGGCGTTGCGTACCGCCCAGCGGCTGCAGGAGCCCGGCGGCAACGTGCATTATGAGCGCTTTACAGACGAAGTGATACGCGGCCTTAAGAGCGGCCAACCGTTTGATTACCGAATATTTGACTGCGCGGTGATGGATTATCGGGGCAGTGAGCACATCGCAGCGCGGCCGGTGATCGTCGTCGAAGGTTCTTATAGCCTGCGCCCGGCGTTTCGCGATGCCTACGATCTGAGCGTGTTTTTGTCGGTGGGGGAAGAGGAGCAGACGCGGCGCATCCAAGAACGCAACGGTCCCGACGCCTATGCGGCCTTCCGGGATCGGTGGATACCCATGGAAAACCGCTACTTTGACGCCTGCGACGTGGCGCGACACAGCACGCTGCGCTTTGATGCCCAATAAAGAGCGCGACCGATACCCAAAGCAATCGGCAACGGAACGGCGGCCTTGTGCAAACGATAGCCGACCGGGAATTTTGAACACGAAAATATTGCGGAATTATGCAGTCATTTGTAAAAAATAAACGATATGTGTTTTAAAAATACCGATATGAGCGGATGCAAATGCGATATCGCTGCGACGGATAGGCGCGAGGATATAAACGGCAATGCCGGATGCCTGCCCGGTGCGCAGGCCCGGTATCCTGCTTGGTCGTTGGGGCGTATGCGGCGCAAGTTTTGCAATGCGCTGCCCGGCTCCGGCCGTGCGGCGGGAACGCAAATCGTCCTCGGGGGCAAACAGCCCTTTGCCCGCCCGAGGACTCCGCCCGTCCCTAAACGAACAAAGCGGCTTTTCACAAACCAAAGCCCCCGGCAAAAAACGCCGGGGGCTTTTCAACCTGCGGGCTGCAGAGGGTTGCGTTACAGTACCAGCGACGGGGCGGCGTAGACGCGGGTACCCAACTCCTGATCCAGCAGGTATAGACCCTTGGAATCACCGGCAAACAGCTCAAACTTGCGGATGAGATCGGTGGCGTTCTTCTCCTCCTCGCCCTGCTCCTTCACGAACCAGTCGAGAAACTGCATCGTGCGGAAGTCCTTCTCACGATGGGCGGCAGCATAGATGTTGTGGATGGACGCGGTGACGAACTGCTCGTGCTCCAGCGTCAGATCCAGCGGGCGCTGGAAGTTTTCGTAGTTGCCGTCGCCGGGGGAGTCGATGGCCGGCAGCGTGATGCGGTGATCGTTATCCAGCAGATAGGTGCGGATGAGCATGGCGTGGTCGCGCTCCTCCTGCGCCTGGATGGTAAACCAATTTTCAAAACCTATCAGGCCCTGATCGGCGTAATAGTTGGCGATATCCAGATATAAGTAAGCGGAGTACAGCTCCTTATTGATTTGTTCATTGAGTAGCGATGTGATATCTGTATGTAGCATATTGCGTGCCTCCTCCTATTCTTTTGTTGCCAATAGAATACCCGCAGCCGGGCGGCATTAAGCAAATAATCCGGCGGTATAGGAAATTTTTAGCGTGCGGCGTAGCGAATGTTTCCCGACGGGTTGGAGGGGCGCTTGGGTGTCGAAGAAGGGGGCGCTGATGCGCCATGCCGGGCCGGCGGCAGATGGCCGTTTACGCGCGCAGGAGTATCGGCTCTTGAACCCCATTCAAGGGTAGTCCAGAAGCGGATGGCTGCTTATGCACGCGGGGATATCGGCGGGCTCCCACACGCCGATTAAGCCGATGCACCGCCGATGGCTCTTATACTCGTGCAGGCGTATCGGCGCCTGCCAGACAAATGAAGCAGCGATTTTCGCAAACGGCCGCTTACGCGCGCAGGAATCCCCCACACGCCGATTAAGTCAGCGCACCGCAGATGGCTTCTTACGCGCGCGGAGAGTACCGGCGGCGCTAGCAGGCACACAATGCCGGCCCATCCGGGGGTTGTATTTTCAGTGTTCCCGGGCCGCCGCGTCAACGCCCGCACCCCGCCGCGGCTGTACAGGCGGGCATAACGACCTGCCCGACAAGCTTTAAAGCGCCCGCACCCCGCCGCGGCTGTACAGGCGGGCGTAACGACCTGCCCGACAAGCTTTAACGCGCCCGCGCCCCGCTGTATCCGCCGCAGCGTAATGCCGGGGCGCAGTTCTGTCAAAAGGCTGCGTCGCCGGCGCGCAATCGCTAAAACGGCACGGCAAAACTCCCTTTTTGCCGCCCGCCGCCGCCTTTGGTGACGAGATCACCGAAAGCCGTCCCATCGCCACGTATACTATATGCGTCTGCGCCAAGACAAAGGCCGGCTCACAGGGTATAATACAATATTATAGGGCTCCCGCCCCGGTAAAAAACAGCTACTGCGCGCCGGTTGCCTTCTTGGGCGACCCGCCGGGGGTATTGGCGCATCTCTGTGCCGGCTGCCGCATCAAGCGGCAGGACGTTGCCGCCGGCAGGCCCGTATTTGGCCGCTGTACGAAGGCCCCGGCTCCCGCTGCCGGCCCTGTGTGAACCTGTGCGTCAAATTTTCGGGCGCACATCGCCGCCGGGCGCCCATCCCGCCCAAAGGAGAAGAATATGCAATATCTCATACTGTTTTTGGAAGGCATCATCACCTTTTTATCGCCGTGTCTGCTGCCCATGCTGCCCATCTATGTTTCCTATTTTGCCGGTGGCGAGCAGGCCACAACCGGCAAAACGCTGAAAAATGCGCTGGGCTTCGTGGCCGGCTTCACGCTGGTGTTTATGGTGCTGGGCCTGTTTGCCGGCACCGTAGGCGGCCTGTTGGCGCGGTATCAGACGGTGGTTAACGTCGTGTTGGGCGCTGTGGTGGTGGCGCTGGGCCTAAGCTTTTTGGGATTGTTCCAGCTGCCGTTTTTCCGCGGATACAGCGGCGGGTTCTCACCGAAAAACCTGGGCTTTTTTACATCCGTCGTGTTTGGCGCCGTGTTTTCGGTCAGCTGGACGCCCTGCGTAGGAGCTTTCCTGGGCTCGGCGCTGATGATGGCGTCGCAACAGGGAGTGGCGTTGCAAGGCGCGCTGATGTTGTTGTGCTATGCGCTGGGGCTGGCGCTGCCGTTTGTGCTCAGCGCGCTGCTCATCGGGCGGCTCAAGGGCGCGTTTGCGTTTATCCAGCGCCATTATCGCGTAGTCAACTGGGTTTCCGGCGCGCTGCTCGTCGCCGTGGGCATTTTGATGATGACCGGCACGCTGGGGAGATTTTTGACGCTGCTGTCCTGATACGCCCCCGGCGGCGGCGCATGGGCACCTGCTGCAAAGCGACAAAACAGCTGCGACAATTTTGGGTTTTGCGCGGTTTGCGCCGGCGGGAATGTGGTATGCTATAAACTGAGGCATAGAAATAAACAGGGCGGCGCAATGCCGCCCGGTTTATTGGCAAGACCTACCCAACGTCGTTACGTACGGCAGACGTTGCCAAAGAGATTTCCGCCGCAGGAGCCGTTGCAGAACAGCACCACCAGCAGCAGGAAGAAGAATAGCAGGCTATCGCCGCTATCGGCGAAGGCATCGCAGTTGCAGAAAAGTACTACCAACAGCAGGAAAAAGAATAACAAGCTGTCGCCGTCGCCATCACCATGGAAGAAACCGGCCATGACGCAAACCTCCTTACATGATTCGTAAATGACCCGGTCGGTCTGCTATAATCATATGTGCCGTTGAAAAAGAGTGTTCCGCCGGCGGGGATTTGCTTGACAGATGCTAAGGTGATGCCTATACTTATTAAGGTTTGTCGTTTTTTAGATAGATAACTTGGGCAAGACCAAACCGGGCCGGCGCGCAGACGCGCCGCCCAACACGATAAAAGAGGTGAATGGCGTGCAAGAACGTTATGACGTAGTGATAGTGGGCGCCGGCCCCGCCGGCATCTTTACGGCGCTGGAGTTGAAGCGCCATGCGCCCGAAACGCAGGTGCTGATGGTGGACAGCGGCAGTGAAATTGCCCAGCGCACGTGCCCGGCCCGCTTAACCGGTAAATGCGTCAACTGCCAGCCCTGCAATATTTTGCACGGTTGGTCAGGCGCCGGCGCCTTTTCCGACGGCAAGCTGTCGCTGTCGCCCGAAGTGGGCGGCCAGGTGGCCGACTATATCGGCCGGCAGAAGGCCGAGGAGCTCATCCGCTACGCCGATTCCATCTATCTGGAATGCGGCGCGCCGACGCAGGTGCACGGTCTGAACAGCAACCAGGTGGAAAAGATTGCCTACGATTGCAGCCGGCACGGCATTCAGCTGATCACGTGCCCGGTGCGCCATCTGGGCACCGACTATTCCTTTGGCGTGCTCAGCGCCATGTATGAGCGGCTGCGCGTGCAGCCGGGCTTTACGTTTTTGGGCCGTACCACCGCCCGCGACATCCACATTGCCGACGGTAAGGTAACCGGCGTGACGCTGCAGCGCGGCGAAGAGACGTTTGACGTACAGACCGACAGGCTGGTGGCCGCGCCGGGACGCGGCGGCGCCCAGTGGCTGGCCAATACGGCGGTGGCGCTGGGCGTGCAGACCATCAGCAACGAAGTGGACATCGGCGTGCGCGTCGAGGTGCCCAATTCGGTGATGGATCACTTGACCGAGCACCTGTACGAGGCCAAAATGGTCTATTATTCGGACACGTTTGAGAACCGCGTGCGCACGTTCTGCATGAACCCCGGCGGCATCGTATCCGGCGAGTACTACGAGGGCGGCCTGGCGGTGGTAAACGGCCACAGCTACGCCGAAAAGGACAAACGCACCGAGAACACGAACTTTGCGCTGTTGGTGTCCACGCGCTTTACGCAGCCCTTTAACGCGCCCATCGAGTACGGCCGGCACATCGCCCAGCTGGGCAATATGATGACCGGTGGCAGCGTCATGGTGCAGCGCCTGGGCGATTTGGACATGGGGCGGCGCACCACATGGTCGCGGCTGCGCAAATCCACCACGCGCCCGACGCTGGAGACGGCGGTGCCCGGAGATCTGTCCTTTGTGTTGCCGCACCGGCACTTAACCAGCATATTGGAGGCGCTGCGCGCTTTTGATAAAGTAGCTCCGGGCTTGTACGCACGCAACACGCTGCTCTACGGCGTGGAGGTGAAGTTCTATTCCAGCAAGCTCGATGTGGATAACAACTTTATGACCAACATACAGGGTCTGTATGCCATCGGCGACGGCGCCGGCATCACCCGCGGGCTGATGCAGGCGTCGGTGACCGGCGTGGTGGTAGCCCGCCATATGCTGGGTGTGGCCCTGTAGCAACGGAGGGATAGCATGAAGAGAATCGTATTGGTAGGTACCCAGTGGGGCGACGAAGGCAAGGGCCGCTTTGTCGACTTCTTATCCGGTGACGCCGACGTGGTGGTGCGCTACCAGGGCGGCAACAACGCCGGGCACTCGGTGGAGCTGGGCGAGGAGCAGTTTACGCTGCACCTGGTCCCGTCGGGTATCCTTTCGCCCAATAAGCTCAACATCATCGGCAACGGCGTCGTGGTCAACCCCATCGCGTTGGTCAAAGAGATGCAGGGCCTGATGGCGCGGGGCGTCAGCATGGACGGCCTGCGCATAAGCGACCGCGCCCATCTGGTGCTGCCGTATCACATGCCTGCCGATCGGTATGCCGAGGAGAGCCGCGGCGAGGCCGATATCGGCACGACGCTTAAAGGCATCGGCCCGGCCTACACCGATAAGGCCGATCGCTGTGGCCTGCGCGTTTGCGATTTGATGGACTCCGATACGTTCGCCGCCAAGTACCGGGCGGTGCTGGACGATAAAAACGAGACCTTTGTAAAGATTTACGAGAAAGAGCCTCAGCCGTTGCAGCCGCACCTGGACGACGTGCTGGCCGCCGCCGAGCAACTGCGCCCCTATGTGTGCGACGCCATCACGCTGCTGCATGAACGGGTGGCCGCCGGCGACAGGATACTCTTTGAGGGCGCCCAGGCCACGCTGCTGGACATCGACCTGGGCACGTACCCCTATGTGACGTCGTCGCACCCGACATCGGGCGGCGTATGCGCCGGGGCCGGCGTCGGGCCCACCGTCATCGACGGCGTGCTGGGCGTCGTCAAGGCCTACACGACCCGCGTAGGCAAGGGT
>JAQVWW010000073.1 GCA_028709505.1 Eubacteriales bacterium | reverse complement strand
AAAACGGGTGGCAGAAGTTGACGCCCACATAGCCGCCTTTTTGCCCCAGTTTTACCAGCATATCGTCGGTCAGGTTGCGCTTCTGGCCGGGGCACAGCGCCCGGGCGTCGGAATGCGACGCGACGATAGGCGTATCCGACGCCTCCCAGGCCTGATAAAACCCTTTATCCGACAAATGCGACACGTCGATGAGCATGTTGAGGCGGTTGCATTCGGCGATGACCGAAAGGCCCAGCGGCGTAAGGCCCGTGTCCTCATCGGTTGCGCAGCCGCAGCCCAGCTCGTTGTCGTTGGACCAGGTAAGGCCAAACATCCGCACGCCCAGCCGGTGCAGCAGCCGCAGCACCGCCAGGCTTCCCTGCAGGATGCCGCCCCCTTCGACAGACAGCAGCGCGCCGATTTTGCCCCGAGCCAGCGCGTCGTTTAGCTGCGCGGCGTTGATCACCGGGCAAAGCGCGTCGCTGTGAGCCTCTATCATGCGCCAGTAGCGATCCACCGACGCAAGGCCGTTTAAAAGCGGCGGACCGTACTGGGCCTCCGGCCCCACAAAGGCGGCAAACGTCATCAGCGCCACCTGCCCTTTTTGAAGGCCGGCCAGCGTCACGTGCCGGTCGGCCCGCAGCCCGGGCTTATCGTCGCTTAGATGCATCAAGGCATCGCAATGAGTATCTGCCACACGCCACATATTGCTCTTTCCTTTCTCAAACCTCCGCTGGAGTTTGCGTGGCCGGCAGCGCCGCCCGCGCCCTTATCAATACGGCGTAGGCGCCGGCCAGCAACAGCGCCGCCCCCGACCAGGCCAGCACCTCGGCGGCACAGATGCCGTGAAAGCCTACCCACCGCGGCAGCAAGATGGCGCTGGCCAGCCGCATCGCCATCTCCACCACGCCGGATAGCATGGGAAGCAGCGTATTGCCCATGCCCTGCACCGCCGCGCGGTAAACAAACAGCGCGTTGACCACCCAAAGCATGGTGCTGGTATAAGCCAGCAGCAGCCGGGCAATGCCAATCACGTGCTGCTCCTGGGGCGATACCATCCACGCCATTAAGGCGCGTGACGCCAGCAGGATACCCAGCCCCATACCCACGCCGACGCCCAGCGACAGCACAAGCCCCGAGCGCATTCCGCGGCGGATACGTGCAAACTGCCCGGCGCCGGCGTTTTGCCCAACAAAGGTGCCCATGGCCAGCCCCAGCGTAACACCGGGCTGCATCATCAGCGAGATTACCTTAAATGCGGCGGTATAAGCCGCTATGTAATCCGACCCATAGCCGTTGACCACATATTGCAACACGATGCTGCCGACGGCCATCGCCGAACTTTGCAGCGCCACAGGGACGCCCAGGCCCAGCATCCTGCCCAGCAGCGCCGCTTCCACCTGCCAATGGCGCCGCTCCATATGCAACTGGGGCAAGCGGCTGATCTTTAACCAGCACAATAGCACCGATACCGCCTGCGCGATCAGCGTGGCCACCGCCACGCCGGCCACGCCCCAGCCAAACGCCATCACAAAGAGGATATCCAGCGCGATATTGACCGCCGAAGAAACCAGCATGGCATAAAAGGGCGTTCTGCTGTCCCCCAGCGCCCGCAGCACCGCCGCAAAAAGGTTATAAAATACCGTAATGCTTAGGCCCCCAAAAACGATGCTGATATAAAGCTGCGCGTCGGGCAGAATGTTTTCGGGCGTATGCATCCAGCGCAGCACCGCCGGCGTGCAAAGCAACGCCGCTATGGTCATGGCCACCGCGGCAACCGCCGACAGGTACACCGCCGTCGCCACGGCTTTTTTCAGTCTCTCAGTGTCCCCTGCGCCGAAGCTTTGGGAAACGAGGATAGAAAAGCCTTGGCTCAGCCCCGTTACAAAGCCAATCACCAGAAAGCCCAGCGCCCCGGTGACCCCCACCGCCGCCAGCGCTTCCACGCCGACGCCGCGGCCCACGACAATAGAGTCCACCATGTTGTAGAGCTGCTGGAACACGTTGCTTAGCAACAGCGGCAGCGCAAATGCAACCAACAATCTATATGGGTTGCCCTTGGTCATATCCTTTAGCATGCGTATGCCCCCTGTATGGCGCTGCTATGCGCGCCGGCGTTGACAGAATTATTGTTTATTATAGCAGCATCTATTTTTACAAACAAGAATACGCCCTTTCGCTTCCCTTATGCTTTTCTTGTAAAAGGCCGCATCTAGCGCGTATCTTTCAATATTTTTTGGCCAAAGTATTGACAAGCGCTTTCCCCGGCGTTATAATCCGATTTAACAAACGGCAAACCTGCGATTAAGAAGAGTAGGCGGCGCAATCGGGCTTTTAGAGAGTTGTGCGGTGGTGTAAGCACGGCAGCCGGACGGCCGCTGAATGGACTTATGAGGGTGGGACGAACGGCATCTTGCCTAGTAATGCCCAACGGGAACTCCGCCCGTTATCCAGTGGAGCGCATATGGTTGTATGCGAAAGAGTGGACGCGTATGCGTCAAGTTAGGTGGTACCGCAGAAGTGAAAGCTTTTGCCCTATAGGGGCAAAGGCTTTTTTTATTTCTTTCCCGCCGGCACGCCGATTGTAAATTTCCGAAAGGAGAACCGTCATGAAAAAAGTTCCCCACCGTCTGTATTTGAGCGAGGATCAAATTCCGCGGCAATGGTATAACCTGCGTGCCGACATGAAGGAGCAGCCCGATCCGCTCATCAACCCCGCCACGATGCAAAGCGCCACCCAGGAGGACCTGACCCCGGTGTTCTGCACAGAGCTTGCCCGCCAGGAGCTGGACGCCACCACACGGTACATCGACATCCCCCAAGAGATTCGCCAGATGTACAAAGTCTACCGGCCGTCGCCGCTCATCCGCGCCTACCAGCTGGAAAAAGCGCTGGATACGCCGGCGCGCATCTACTATAAGTTTGAGGGTAACAACACGTCGGGCAGCCATAAGCTCAACTCGGCCATCGCCCAGGCCTACTATGCCAAAGCCCAGGGGCTTACGTCGCTGACCACCGAGACCGGCGCCGGCCAATGGGGCACGGCCCTGGCCGAGGCCTGCGCCTACTTTCATATCCCGCTGACGGTCTATATGGTCAAGGTCTCCTATGAGCAGAAGCCCTTCCGCAAGGCGGTCATCTGTACGTTTGACGGCAAAATCATCCCCAGCCCCAGCGATACCACCAACGTGGGCCGCAAAATATTGGCCGAAAACCCGCATACCGGCGGCAGCCTGGGCTGCGCCATCTCCGAGGCGGTGGAGGCGGCGGTGACGACGCCGGGCTGCCGCTACGTGCTGGGCTCGGTGCTCAACCAGGTGCTGCTGCACCAGAGCGTCATCGGGCTGGAAAGCAAGATGGCGCTGGAAATGCTGGACGAATACCCCGACGTCGTCATCGGCTGCGCCGGCGGCGGCTCCAACTTGGGCGGGCTGGCGGCGCCGTTCTTCCAGGATAAGCTGACCGGCAAAGCCAACCCCCGCATCGTCGCGGTGGAGCCGGCCTCGTGCCCGTCGCTGACCCGCGGGCGCTACGCCTACGATTTCTGCGACACCGGCAAAATCACGCCGCTGGCCCGAATGTACACGCTGGGTAGCGATTTCATGCCCTCGGCCAACCATGCCGGCGGCCTGCGCTACCACGGCATGTCGCCCATCCTGTCCAAACTCTATCACGACGGCTATATGCAGGCCATATCGGTGGAGCAGACCAAGGTGTTCGAGGCGGCCACCTTCTTCGCCAAGCACGAGACGATATTACCGGCGCCCGAGTCGGCCCACGCCATCTACGGCGCCATGCAGGAGGCGCTGCGCTGCAAGCAGAGCGGCGAAGCCAAGACCATCCTCTTTGGCCTGACCGGCACCGGGTATTTCGACATGACCGCCTACACCGCCTACCAAGAAGGCACAATGACCGACTATATCCCCAGCGACGAAGACCTGCAAAGGGGCTTTGCCGGCCTGCCCCAGGTACCCGGCCAGCCCGAATAAGCACTCCATCTGTGTTTCGCCGCCCGCGCCTTGCGCCCGGGCGGCTGTTTTCGCAACCGGATACATTTTCGGTTTTAAATCTGTTGCCTTAGTATCGGATATGCCGCCTTACCGGCCTGTCCTCTAAAAAAAACGGCTGTTTCCCAATGGTTGCTCCGCTGCATCCGCTAAGGGTATACTATACATAATATGGATGGCTATTGCCCGATTTGACGAGAACATATGGCAATATTATTGCTGTGCGCAGATGCCTGCGCGCGGGGCGGAACCAGCCATCGGTTTTAAGTGGGAGAATCGTATGGAGGATCTTTATACACAATACCTGGCGCGCAAAGAAGAAGGAACGCTTTCCCCTTGGGAATCGTTAACTAAGGCCGAGTTAAGAAAACTATATTCCAACCCGGCCGTTTTCGATACCGACGTGGCCAGATTGTTTGATATTTCAGTAAGCAAGGTGCGCTATCGGAGAAAAAAATACGGCCTGGATCGCCAGCACATTGGCTTTCTGAAGTTTTTTGGCGATGCAAAGAATCCGCAGTTGCGGCAGCTGCAGCAAGGCGCAAAGGATAGGTTGTTCGGCGACATCGACCAGCTGGCGATCGGTTTGGCGCATTACTTTTTCCGCAACGGGCCGGTGGAGGATATGCATGCCAACGGGCAGCTTTCTGACGATGATATAAAGACTTTAAATAAATACATCGTGGATCGAATTGCCCGCGCGCTGCTTTTGGCCACAGAAAGCAGATGGCTGGAACTGGAGGTTCTTTTGGCGTTTTATATGGAGTATGGCGCCGGCGGGGATAAGCCTGATAGGGATTTAAGCGAAATAGACAATGCGCTTGCGCTTCTTTCATCCGCTGCGACCCAAAAATGATCGCGCGGGATTTGCTACCCGCGTAAGCGGAGGCACCTTCTTCCGGCGCAAAATCGGCGGCGCAGGGTTTGGGCCGGCGGATGGCTAAAAGGTTATACGGACAACCGTAACGGTGCTTTTAAGAACGATACAGAACACTTTTCTATTTGGGAGGTAAAGTCCATGCAATCCCCGCTTTACATCGCCTACGGGCAAGATATCCGCGCCATGACGCGCAGCGTGCTGGACGCCGCCCGGCTGGAAGAGCGCATCCCGTCCAAAACTGCCCTCATCGGCATCAAGCCCAACCTGGTGGTGGCCAAACCGGCTTCGTTGGGCGCCACCACGCACCCCGAGATGGTGGCGGCGTTGGTGGAATATCTGCAGGAAAAGGGCTTTGCCAACCTGATGATACTGGAAGGCTCGTGGGTGGGCGACAGCACGCGCCGGGCCTTTCGCGCCTGCGGCTATGAGGACATCGCCCGCACCTACGGCGTGGAGTTGTTCGACACCAAAGGCGACCGCCCGGTGCGCAGAGAATGCGACGGCATGTCCATCGAAGTCTGCTCCCGGGCGCTGGACGTGGACTTTCTCATCAACCTGCCGGTGATGAAAGGGCATTGCCAGACCAAAATTACCGGCGCTTTGAAAAACATGAAGGGGCTTATTTCCGACGCGGAGAAGCGCCGCTTCCACACGCTGGGGCTGCACCGCCCCATCGCCGCGCTGAACAAGCTGCTGCGCTGCCACTTCGTGCTGGTGGACGGCATCTGTGGCGATCTGGATTTCGAAGAGGGCGGCAACCCGGTGCCGATGAACCGCATCATCGGCGGCTTCGACGCGGTGCTGGTGGACGCCTATCTGGCCTGTTCCATGGGCTATGCGCCCGACGAGATTGGCTATATCGTCCATGCGGCGCGGCTGGGCGTGGGCAGCATGGACGTATCTAACGCCAATATCGTTGAATTAAACCACGACGAGACGCCCTTTCGCCCCACCCCGTCGCGGCGGGTGCGGCAGCTGGCCGGCCATATCGACGCGAAGGATGCCTGCTCGGCCTGCTACGCCAACCTCATCCACGCGCTGGCCCGTCTGGACGATGAACAGGGGCTGCCCCGGGACATGATGGTGCGCATCGGGCAGGGCTATCGCGGCGAAGACGGCCGTGGGCCGGGCATTGGCCGCTGTACCGCCGGCCTTTGCCCTTCGTTAAGCGGCTGCCCGCCCCGGGCCGACGCTATCCTGCGCTTTTTGCGGGAAAACCTGCGCTAAGCGGCTTTGCCCAAATGATAGCCGTGGCCCGGTATGATCGCCAGCAGCCGATGACCGAAATGCCGTCGGCGCTGCGCATTGCCACCAGTGCGCCCTGCCGGCCGCGCGCCGGAAGCACCAAAGGAAATCAGCGCCGGGGCAGCCGCCAGAAGATTCTCCTCCCGGTTCTCGTCGCAACAAAGCCTGCGCTAAGCGGCCTTTGCCCAAGGGGTAGCCATGGCCGGTATGATCGCCAGCAGTGCGCCCTGCCTGGCCGCGCGCCGGAAGCACCAAAGGAAATCAGCGCCGGGGCAGCCGCCAGAAGATTCTCCTCCCGGTTCTCGTCGCAACAAGGCCTGCGCTAAGCGGCCTTTGCCCAAAGGATAGCCGTGGCCCGGTATGGTCGCCAGCAGCCGGTGACCGAAGTGCCGTCGGCGCTGCGCATTGGCGGCAGTGCGCCCTGCTGGCCGCGCGCCGGGAGCACCAAAAGAAATCAGCGTCGGGGCAGCCGGCGGCAGATTCTCCTCCCGGTTCTTGTCGCAGCGCCGCTCTAAGACCGCGCC
>JAQVWW010000072.1 GCA_028709505.1 Eubacteriales bacterium | reverse complement strand
GTGCAGCACGCATTGGGCGGTGAACTCCAAGTCCTCGGTCATTGTCAGCGTGTTCCAGCCGCCCATCTGCTCCAGCAGGCTCCAGCTGACCATAAAGCCGCTGCCGTTTATCATCGCCGACAGGCCCACGACGGTGCGCGCCTGGTTAAAAAATTGGTTAACCAGCCAATAATAGATGGAATAACAGCTGGACATGTACGTGTCGTACGGGTTTTTACTGTCGCGGCAGCCCTGGGCCACGCGTACGCCGGCGCATAGCGCGTCGTTCATGGCGGCCAAAAAGCCACTGTCTACCAGGTTATCGGCATCAAACACGCACAGCGCGTCGTATTGCGCCGGCCCTTTTTGAAGCTGCCGGTAGGCTTGGGACAGCACCTCTCCCTTGCTGCGCACCGGCGCATGAATCTGCAGCACCCGGGCGCCGGCGCGCCGGGCCACGCCGGCGGTGTCGTCGGTGCAGTTGTTGGGCACGACGATGATATCGAACAGTTCTTTTGGGTAAGCCTGTTTATGCAGGCTGTCCACCAGCTGGCCGATGACCTGGGCTTCGTTACGGGCGGCGATGAGCACGGCAAAGCGGTGCCGCGGCGCAGCCGGCGCAAAGGGCGCGCGTTTTTTCAGCGACAGCACGGCAAACACCACATAATACGTGGCATAGGCGGCAAACATCACGCCCATCACGTAGGTAATACTCTTCATAACCATCAAAGGGCTCATGGGAAATCCCTCGCTTCCTGTCTCATTATCCTAGCTTACCTCGGTGTTGTTACAGCGATGTAAAGCGTTTCTTTAAAAAATTATAAAAAATATAAAAATAGTTCAATTGCGTTTTGTCCTCCTTCGGCGCGTCCATTATATCCAAAAGTTTGCCGCCGGGCAAATGCAACCTCTGGTATTTCGGCCATTCGCGCAAATACGCCCCCAGGCGCGCGGTTGGGACAAAATATGCGGGGTTCCTGCGGCTGCGTGCAACCGCAAAGCGTCGCCGTTCTCTGCCCGGCATACAAAAACGGCCAAGAGAACCCGGCGGCTCTCTTGGCCGTTTTTATCCCGGCGCAAGCAGCGCCGGTTACTCGTAAAACCCGTGGGTAGAAGCGCCGCTGCGGCCGCTTTCACCGATCACGCGCGGCCACCGGCCGGTTTGCAGAATGGTCGTGGCGTTGATGTTGCCCAGATGCGCGTAAAAATGCCGCAGCTGGGAAAGGATTAGCATCAGCCGATTGCTCTTGCAGCCTGGCGGCACGTCGTAGAGCATATCGTCGGTCAGCGACTGGACGTATTGCGTCACCTTGTCGCGGATGCTGCAAAGATATTCCAGCAGCTCCTCTCGCGAAAGCGTTCTTTCGCTTTTTACATCCAGCGAATTTAAATCCGGCTCATGAAAGTCCGGCTCGGCGTAGTGCGCCGGGTTGATAAACCACCTGTCGCAGGAGTGGAGCATATGGTAGACATGCTTCCATATGGGCATGCCGCACAGCACAAAATCCGGATCGCAGGTGCGCAGCATGATATCGGCGTTGACAAAGAGGACCTCGGTTTGCCTTTGGATGGCTTTTACCAGTTCTTGGCTCATAGCTTGTCTCCCGAAACTAAAATTTCGGCCGCCGATCGCGGCATATTTCTTGGGAGTCCCGCCCGCAAGACGCATCTGCTTGAGCGCCCTTACCGCGCGGGCGGTGCCGGCGCAAAGCGATTACAGCTTGCCCTCTTTCATCCTTCTGATGTACTCCTGCATCATCTTGGCATACTTTTCCGGAAACGGCTGGCGGAAATCCGCCGCGCGCAGCACCTTTTCGGGCGGCAGCTCACGCTGGGTCTCGGTAAATACGGCGCCCTGCCAGATATCCAGCGCCCACTCCTTTTGCCAGTCGATGCCCCATAGCCGCTCCTGCTCGGGGTCAAAGCCGTGTTGGGCCATCCATTCCGGCGCCAGCGTGCGTGCGCGGCCGCTCAGGTTGATGACGCACAGCGCGCTGCCGGCGGGGTGCTTAAGCAGAAACGTATAGACGCCGTCGTCGGCGCCCAGCACCTTCAAATCGCCGCGGCGCAGCGCCGGCAGGCGCTTAATTTGGCACAGCTTTTGGTAATAGGCAAGCATGTCGCTGTTCTGGGTACGTTCCCAGGGCATGCAGCGCCGGCAGTCGGGGTCGTCGCCGCCCTCCAGGCACACTTCGTCGCCGTAGTATACAAACGGCGCGCCGGGCACCATAAACTGCAGATACGCCGCCGCCTTCATTTTGTCGGCATCGCCGCCGCAAATGGTGATCAGCCGCGACGTATCGTGGCTGTCCAGCATCACCCAGCTGGCCTGCTGCACGCCGTAGGTGTACAGCATGTGCGTGCGCTGGATGGCCTGATCCAGTTCGGTTACGCTCATCTGCGCGTCGGCGGCGAAGAAGTCGCGCAGCGCGAACGTCATCGGGTAGTGCATGACGCCGTCGAACATGTCGCCCTGCAGCCACTCAAACGAGTCCACCCAGCTCTCGCCGATAATGAGGGCGTCGTCCTTCTCGGCGCGCACCTCCCGGCGGAACATGCGCAGAAAGTCGTAATCGATTTCGTTGGCCACGTCCAGCCGCCAGCCGTCGATGTGCCCTTCGCGAATCCAATAGCGGCCCACTTCGCAAAAATACGCGCGGGCGTCGGCGTCGGCCATGTTCAGCTTGGGCATCATGGCGCCGTGGCTGAACGAATCGTAATTCTTACGGATGGGGTCCAGCGGTAGGCTCTGGTATAAAAACCAGCCCTTATAGGCGCTGTCCCGGCCTTTTTGCATCAGGTCGGCAAAGGGCGCAAAGCGCGTGGAGCTGTGGTTGAACACGCCGTCCAGCATCAGGCGCATACCCCGCGCGTGCAGCGCGTCGGATAAGTCCCGCAGGTCGTCCAGCGTACCTACCATCGGGTCGATTTTCATGTAATCCACCGTATCATAGCGGTGATTCGTGTCGGCCTGAAAGATAGGCGTTAAGTACACGACGTCGACACCCAGCTCTTGGAGATAGTCGGCCTTTTCGCGGATGCCCTTTAGGTTGCCGCCGCAGAACATGCCGTGGGCTTTGGGCGGCGTGCCCCAGGGCGAAAGACCGTCGGTCAATTCGCCTACGCGGTGGAATCGATCGACAAATATCTGGTAGACGACGGCGCCGCGTGCCCAGTCGGGTATCAGGTGCTCGTGGCAGCCCAGTATGCTGGGGAACGAGAACGACGCCGACAGATCGTCCAGCAGCTGCCGCTTAGGACCGGTCTCGTACAGATACAGCACGTCGTCGCGCTGCTTGAGCTCAAATACGTAGCGCACGCGCGGGTCGTCGGGCAAAAACGCCGCCTCGTACCAGCTGCGGATGCCGTCGCTGGCCACCAGCTGCATAGGCAGCGCCTTGAAGCCCTCGCGCGGGCCCATCTCGTACTTGTTGTCGTACAGCAGCGTTACGCTGTCCAGATCGCCCTGGCGGGCCACCAGACGAATGTGCAGTTTGGAATCCTGGAAATAGCGGAACTCCAGTCCGCTGCGGTGATATACCGCCGCGATGTCAATGGCCATGCTCGTTCCTCCTTTATGATGGCAGCGCTAGGCGTCGTCGATGAGGTGCCCCAGCGTATCGCGGCACCACATGATATAGGCGTCTGCGCCATCCTCGTAATAGTTTTTGCGCCGCCCCTCGGCGGCGAAGCCCAGGCTTTCGTACAGCCGCAGCGCCGGCGTGTTGGTGGTGCGCACCTCCAGCGTTATCTCGGTGATGCCGGCGTCGCGGTAGGCCACGCGCATCAGCGCCTTCATCAGCCGCCGGCCGTATCCGCACCCCCGGTAGCCCGGCGCCACGGCAATGTTGTTGACGTGGGCCTGATCGAGGATCAGCCACATGCCGCCGTAAGCCGCCACGCGGCCGTCGCAGGTCAGCACCAGATACCGCGCGCAGCGGTTGCCGCCCAGCTCTGCGTAAAACGCGTCGGCCGACCAGGGGCTGTCAAAACACTGCCGCTCGATATCCGCCACGGCGGGTACGTCGTCCGGCGTCATCGCGCGGACGAATACGCTAGCGTTTTGCGCCATGCAGCCGCTCCTCCCGCGCCTGTTCCGCCTGGGATTTGCGCAGATACACCGGCTCGATATCGGCGGCGTCGCGGGCCTCTTCCCGCCGCATAAGGGCCAGATACCCCGCCGCCGCCGCGCGCTGGTGCAGGCTGTGGGCCGGGGGAAGCGCCGCGCCGGGTATTTGCAGCAGCCGCTGCCTATGAGCCACCGCGCCGTCGCCCAAAAAGATAATGTGCTGCGCTTTTGCCAGCGCTTCGTGGGCCAGCAGCTCGTCCAGCGCCAGCGCGCACGGGGCTATCACTTGGCCCGGGCCTTCGTCACCCCAGGCGTACGCCGCGGCGTATACCTGCCCCCGGCGGGCATCCAGCAGCGGCACCACCAGCCCCGCCGCATGGGGCAGCCCCGCCGCCAGCGTCTCCAGCGTACCCACCGGCACCACCGGCTTACCCAGCGCGTCGGCCATGCCTTTTACCGCCGATACGCCGATGCGCACGCCGGTGAACGAGCCGGGACCGCACACGACGGCGAACAGGTCGATATCCGCCGGCTGCCAGCCGGCCAGCGCAAAGCAGTCCTGCACCAGCGGCATCAGCCGCTGGGAGTGGGTCAGGCCGCTTTGCAGGTTGCATTCGCAGACCAGCATTTCGTCGTCGTACAGCGCCGCCGACGCTATCTTGGTACTGGTATCGATGGCCAGTAATTTCATTGCATGCTCTCCAATATGGTTTGATGGCGCGCGCCGCGGGCCTGCATTTCAATGGTGCGCGCTTGTTCGCCCTGGCCGCGCAAAAACACGTCCAGCCGCTCTTGCGGCAGCTCGTCGCCGGCCCGGCCCGGCCACTCCAGCGCGCAGACGCCGCCGCGGTCGAAATATTCGTCCAGGCCGCTGTCCGCAAGCCCTTCGGTCAGCCGGTACAGGTCAAAATGATACAGCGGCGGCGTTCCCGCGTGCTCGTGCACGATGCCGAAGGTAGGGCTGTGCACGCGGCCGGCTACGCCCATCCCCTGGGCCAGGCCGCGCACAAAAGCGGTTTTGCCGGCGCCCAAATCGCCCCACAGCGCCACGACGGCGCCGGGGAACAGGTGTGCCGCCAGCTGCCGAGCCAGCGCCTGTGTCTGCTGCGCCGACGTACTTTGCCAGATCATACGGTGTTTCCTTCCCAAATGCTGGATACGATACCTATGCGGCGTCAAACGCCGATGCGGAAAATTTGTTGGTCCCGGCCGAAGCGATCCTTGCGCTCCTCCAGCTTGATAAAGCCGTATTTCTCGTACAGGCCTTGCTCGCCGCTCACCAAATACACGGTTTCAAAGCCCGCTGTTTTGGCATAAGCCAGCGCGTGGGCAATCATTTGCTGGCTTAGCCGCTTGCCCCGGTAAGGTTCGCCGACGAATACGTATCCGATGTAGGGCGTGTAAGGCAGGCCGTCCACGCAGTCGGTCTTGGCCAGCGTGCAAAAGCCGGCCACGTCGCCGTCGTTCAGCGCGGCGAACACGCGTTCCCAGCCGGTAAACTGCCCCTTTTGCATCTGCGCGGCCAGCGCCGGCCCCGCCGACCAGGAGCAGCCGCCGGCGGCGTCCATCACGCGGTTCCAAAGCGGGATTTGATCCGTAAGCGTTTCTATCGTCATGTATTCTCCCCATGCGTTATGCTCAGTTGTATTGTATCACAGATGGCGGGAACGCCGCCGTGTTTTTTGGCGCCGCCACCGTAGCCGGCAGCCTGCCGATGGGCCTGTTACAGGCCCCGTCGCCGCCGCCGCGCGAAGGACACGCCCGTTGCCCCTCCCGCGCCGGGAAAAACAACGGCGCAAGAAGGGGCCTCGCCGGCAACTTCGGCAAAACCCCTCCCTGTTGATTGCGCGCTATAACGAAATTTCTTGCCGCCGTAAAGTCGGTGCGCCGGCCTTGGGCAACGGCGCTTTTTCGCTTTCCATCCGGCTGCCACCGCGTACCCGGCGGCAGGCAGCCGGAAAATTCGACGGTTTTTGGGCCGGCTACCTGTGCAGCAGCGGCCTGACGCGCTTATACAGCACCAGCGTCACCAGCGACACCGCCACGCCTTTGACCAGGTTAAACGGCGCCACCGCATACAGCACAAACGTCAGCCTGTCGGTAATGGCCGGGTTGAGCGCCGTGCCCATGCCGATGAGCGCCTCCATCGGCATAAACACTTTGGCATAGGCCGGCAGCAGCACGAAATAGTTCAGCGCGCTGCCCACCGCCGTCAGCGTCAGGATACCCACGGCCATGCCGATGAGCGCGCCGGCACGCGTGCGCTTGCGGCGATAGATGACCGCCGCCGGCACCACCAGCGCACAGCCGATTAAGAAGTTTGCCAGCTCGCCGACACCGCCGGTGACGGTGCCGTCGAACAGGAAGTTCAGCAGTATTTTGATGCCCTCGATGGCCACGCCGGCCCAGGGGCCCAGCGCAAAAGCGCCCATCAGCACGACAATCTCGCTCAAATCCAGCTTATAAAACGGCGGCGCGAACCACAGCGGAAACTCCAGCAGCATGATGACGACGGCGATGGCCGACAGCACGGCGATGGTGGCGAGGGTGCGCACCGGCAGGCGGCGGGCATTGCGGGTGTTATCTG
>JAQVWW010000071.1 GCA_028709505.1 Eubacteriales bacterium | reverse complement strand
CGACGCTCTTCCGATCTGTTCTCGCTGCTGTTTTATTTTTAAGCTTGTCTTTGCCACTTTGCTTTACCTCCTGTCACTCGGCCCGCTCGAAGGGCATGCCCATCAGCTCCAGCAGAGCCTTGGCCTCCTCGTCGGTCTTGGCTGTCGTAACAAAAATAATATCCATTCCCCGGATTTTTTCCACCTTGTCGTAGTTGATTTCCGGGAAGATCAACTGCTCCTTCAGACCCATGGCGTAGTTGCCGCGGCCGTCAAAAGAGGTGCTGTGCGTGCCGCGGAAGTCGCGCACGCGGGGCAAAGCCAAATTGAACAGCTTGTCGACAAATGCATACATGTTTTCGGCGCGCAGCGTCACCTTAGCGCCCACGCTCATGCCCTGGCGCAGTTTAAAGTTCGCCACGGACTTGCGGGCCTTGGTCACGACGGGGCGCTGCCCGGTAATCAGGGCCAGCTCAGCCACGGCTGAGTCCATCACGCGGGCGTTATCCTTGGCGTCGCCCAGGCCCATATTGATGATGACTTTTTCCAACTTTGGTACCTGCATCACATTGGTGTAACCAAAGCGCTCCATCAGCGCCGGCACCACTTCGGCTACATATCTATCCTTTAGTCGGGCCACGTTATCTTACCTCCTGCACGATTAGTCCAGCGCTTCGCCACAGCGGGCGCAGATGCGGACTTTTTCGCCATTGTCCAGTATCTTGTTGCGCACACGGGTGGGCTTGTTGCACTTTCCGCAGACCGGCATGACCTTCGAGGCGGAAATGGCGCCTTCCTGCTTCAGGCGGCCGCCCTGTTCCTGGGCGCTGCGGGGCTTGACGTGGCGGGTAATGAGATTGACGCCCTCCACAATCACCTTGTTCTCTTTGGGAAGCGCCACCAGCACCTTGCCGATGGTGCCGGCATCTTTGCCCGACATTACCATAACTTTCTGATCTTTCTTGACGTGCATTGCCGCGCCTCCTTACAGTACTTCGGGCGCCAGAGAAATAATACGCATGTACTCTTTCTCACGCAGTTCCCTAGCCACCGGCCCAAAGATACGGGTACCGCGCGGCTGCTTCTGGTTATCGATGATGACGGCGGCGTTGTCGTCAAAACGGATATAGGTACCGTCGGGGCGCCGAATGCCTTTGTGGCTTCTGACGATGACGGCCCTGACTACGTCGCCTTTTTTGACCACGCCGCCGGGGGTTGCGCTCTTGACCGATGCCACTACCACATCGCCGATGTTGCAGTGATCGCGGAAGGAGCCGCCCACGAGACGAATGGTCATCAACTCTTTGGCGCCGGTATTGTCGGCGACCTTAAGCCTTGTCTGGGGTTGAATCATGGCTTGTTGCCTCCTTTACGACGCTTTATTTAGCCTTTTCAATAATCCGGACCACTCTCCAGTGTTTCAGCTTGGAGATGGGGCGGGTTTCCATCACTTCCACCATGTCGCCGATGCCGCACTGGTTCTCTTCATCGTGCGCCTGCAGGCGTTTGGTGAGGTTAACGGTCTTGCCATAGAGGGGATGCTTATACTTATCCTTAATGACGACAACCGCGGTTTTGTCCATCTTGTCGGACA
The DNA here is from genome assembly GCA_028709505.1 of Eubacteriales bacterium. Taxonomy (GTDB): domain Bacteria; phylum Bacillota; class Clostridia; order Christensenellales; family UMGS416; genus STF2-111. The sequence continues at coordinate 5,074 of JAQVWW010000071.1, read as the reverse complement.
CGACGGTGCCGACGCGGGTTTTCCGCAGATTTCTAGCTTCGGACATCTTTTTTTCCTCCCTTCACCTTACTACGCACGCTTCAGACCCAGCTCGCGTTCGCGCAGGATGGTCTTTACACGGGCAATATTTTTTTTACAGTCGTTCAGCTTGAGGGGGTTTTGCAGCTGGCCGGTGGCTTGCTGGAACCGCAAGTTGAACAGCTCGGCCTTCAAGTCGCCAAGCCTGGCGTTGAGCTCCTCGCTGGATAACTCTCTGATTTGATTGGCTTTCACTCTACTCACCGTCCGTTTCCGCAGTGTCGACTTTCTTCTGGTCGCCACGGGCGATTATTTTGCACTTAAGCGGCAGCTTATGGGAAGCCAGGCGCAGAGCCTCGCGCGCTACCTCTTCAGTCACGTCGGCAACCTCGAAGAGCACCCGGTCGGGCAGCACCACGGCCACCCAGTATTCGGGCGAACCTTTGCCGGAGCCCATGCGGGTTTCGGCGGGCTTTTTGGTCACCGACTTATCGGGGAAAATCTTGGTCCATACGCGCCCGCCACGCTTCATGTAGCGGGTCATGGCCACACGCGCGGCCTCAATCTGCTGGCTGGTTACCCAGCACGGCTCGGTGGCCTGCAGCGCATAGTCGCCATAGGTGATGGTGTTGCCGCGGTAGGCACGGCCGGTCATCCGGCCACGGTGCTGCTTTCTGTGCTTGACGCGTTTGGGCATCAACATGGTTTAATTGCCCCCTTCCTGCTTGGGTGCGGCGACGCGCTTTTTCTGGGGCATAACCTCACCCTTGTAGATCCACACCTTGCAGCCGATGCGACCGTAGGTGGTTTTTGCTTCGGCGAAGCCGTACTCGATGTCGGCGCGCAGCGTCTGCAGCGGAATGCTGCCTTCGTGATAGCCTTCGGTGCGGGCGATATCGGCGCCGCCCAAACGGCCCGAAACCTGGGTTTTAATGCCCTTGACGCCGGCCTTTTGCGCGCGGGAGAGGGCCTGCTTCATGGCCCGGCGGAACGAAATGCGCCGTTCGATCTGCGCGGCCACCGACTCGGCCACCAACTGGGCGTCGCCGTCGATGCTCTTGATCTCGAAGATGTTGATGTTAACGGTCTTCTTGATCATGTCCTGCAGCTCTTTTTTCAGCGCCTCGATGCCCGCGCCGCCGCGACCGATGATAAGGCCGGGCTTACCGGCACGGATGCCGATGATCATTTTGCTGGGGAACCGCTCGATCTCAATGCGCGAGATGCCGGCGGCGAACAGCTTTGCTTTGATATATTTACGCACCTTCTGATCTTCGATCAGCAAGTCGGCAAAATCCTTCTTGCTGGCGTACCAGCGGGCGTCCCAGTTTTTAATCACGCCGACGCGTGCACCGTGGGGATGTACTTTCTGGCCCATCAGGCTTCCTCCTTTGCGGCTTTGCGGTCAAGAATCACGGAGATATGGCTGGTGCGCTTCAAAATCGGGTTAGCCATACCGCGGGAGCGGGGGCGAAAGCGCTTCAGCGTCGGCCCCTGATCGGCGCGGATATCCGCGACATACAGCTCGTCGCGGCTCATCTCCAGGTTGTTCTCGGCGTTGGCGATGGCGCTGTTGAGCAGCTTTTCCACCACCGGCGAGGCCGCTTTGGGCGTAAAGCGCAGAATGGTCAGCGCTTCGTCCACCTGCTTGCCCCGGACGAGATCGATGACGATCCTGACCTTGCTGGAGGATATCCGGATATAGCGGGCGGTGGCGTGCGGGCGCTTATCGGCGCTCTCGCGGCGCTTTGCCGCTTTTTCTCTTTGTCTGGTTGCCATGGTCTGCCTCCTTACCTTCCTCTGCTGGACTTCGCGCCCGCGTGGCCGCGGAAAGAGCGGGTGGGAGCGAATTCACCCAGCTTGTGACCCACCATATCTTCGGTGACGTACACCGGCACATGCTTGCGTCCGTCGTGCACCGCGATGGTATGACCCACAAAATCGGGGAAAATGGTCGAGGCACGCGACCAGGTCTTAATGACCTGCTTTTTATTGTTCTGGTTCAATTCGACAATCTTATTGTAAAGACGGTCAAATACATATGGCCCCTTCTTGATGCTTCTGCTCATATTCCAAGACCTCCTTACTTCACGTTGCGACGTTTGACGATGTACTTGTCACTCTTATTCTTGTGCTTGCGGGTTTTATAGCCCAGCGTAGGCTTGCCCCAGGGCGTAACGGGCGTGGGCATACCAATGGGGGATTTGCCTTCGCCACCGCCGTGAGGGTGGTCGTTGGGGTTCATGACGACGCCGCGGACCGCCGGGCGGAAGCCCATGTGGCGCTTACGGCCGGCCTTGCCGATGGACACGTTCTCGTGATCGATGTTGCCCACCTGGCCGATGGTGGCCTTGCAATCCATGCTGAGGAAGCGGATTTCACCCGAGGGCAGCCTAAGCTGCGCCATGGCGCCTTCCTTTGCCATCAGCTGGGCGGCGTTGCCGGCGGCGCGGGCAATCTGACCGCCCTTGCCGGGAATCATCTCGATGTTGTGCACCATGGTGCCCAGCGGGATGTTGCGGATAGGCAGCGCGTTGCCGGGCTTAATGTCCGCTCCTTCGCCGCTTACGACGGTGTCGCCCACCTTCAGGCCCACCGGCGCCAGAATGTAGCTTTTGGAGCCGTCCACGTACTGCAACAGCGCGATGTTGGCGCTGCGGTTGGGATCGTACTCGATGGCCGCCACTTTGGCGGGCACCTGATCCTTGGCGCGCTTAAAGTCGACGACGCGATACTTGCGGCGCACCTGGCCGCCACGGTGGCGCACGGTAATGCGGCCGTGGGCGTTACGCCCGCTGTGCCGTTTCAGCGGCGTCAGCAGCGACGGCTCGGCCGGCTTGCGGGTAATATCCTCGCGGCTCACTACCGACATGAACCGGCGTGACGGAGTAGTCGGTTTATATTTCTTAACTGCCATCAGTCGTTTCCTCCCTTATCAATCCTGGGCCATGCCTTCGAAGAACTCGATGCCCTTGCTGCCCTGGGCCAGTTTGACCACGGCAAACTTGCGGGTGGGGCGATAGCCTTCAAACTTGCCCATGCGCTTGAGCTGCCCTCTGCGGTACAGCGTGTTTACCTTTTCCACTTTGGTGCCGGCAAACAGCGCTTCTATTGCCCAGCGGATCTGATACTTGTTGGCGCTGCCGGCCACTTCGAAGGTGTACTTCTTTTCGGCCATGTTGGCGTAGCTCTTTTCGGTCAGTACCGGGCGAATAATAATATCCTGCGGCATTACCATCACACATACACCTCCTCGACCGTTTTGAGTGCGTCGGCGGTAATCACCAATTTGTTGCAATTAATAATGTCGTACACGTTAAGAATGCCGGGGATGGCCGGCTTGACGCCGTCCAGGTTGGCGGCGGCGCGGCGCAGGTTCTCGTCAATGCCGCCGGTGACCACCAGCGCCTTGCCGGTGATGTTCAGCGCGCCCAGCATGGTTTTCAGTTCCCGCGTCTTGCCCTCGGCCAGCGAGAGGCTATCCAGCACAATGATGTCCTGCCCCAGCGCTTTGGTGGAGAAAGCCGACTTCATGGCCAGACGACGCACTTTTTTATTGACTTTTTGCGTATAATCGCGGGGCTTTACGGCGAACACCATGCCGCCGTGGCGCCACTGCGGAGAACGGGTGGATCCTTGACGGGCGTGGCCGGTCCCCTTCTGTCTCCAGGGTTTTTTGCCGCCGCCGCTCACTTCCGAGCGGGTCAGCGCCGATTGCGTGCCCTGGCGGCGTTTGGCCAGATGGGCAACGATGACCTGATGCATGGCAGGGGCGTTGGGCTCGATGCCAAAGATGGCATCGGATAGCTCCACCTGGCCGACCTGCTTGCCTTCAAGGTTGTATACATCAACTTTAGGCATTGCTGCTTCCTCCTTGATTACTTCTTCTTAACGGCGTTGCGAATGAACAGGAGGCTTCCTGTTACGCCGGGCACCGAACCCTTGATGAGAATCATGTTGCGTTCGGTGTCTACGCGCACCACTTCCAGGTTTTGAATGGTGACCCGTTCATTACCGTAGTGGCCCGCCATCTTTTTGTTCTTAAAGACACGGCCGGGGCTGGTGCCCGCGCCCATCGAGCCTAAGCCGCGATGGTATTTGGAGCCGTGGGACATGGGGCCGCGCGACAGGTTCCAGCGCTTGATGGGGCCGGTAAAGCCATGGCCCTTGCTGGTGCCGACGACGTCGATGATATCGCCGGCGGCAAACACGTCGGCCTTAATCTGTCCACCCACTTCGTAAGACGAGATATCGTCCAGCCGGAATTCGCGGATGTGACGGGTGGGCTCGATGCCCGCCTTTTTAAACTGACCTTTGGTGGGCTGATTGACCAGCTTTTCACGGATGGCGCCAAAGCCAACGCAAAGGGCCTGATAGCCGTCGGTTTCCACCGTCTTTTTGCGCATCACGTAGCAAGGACCGGCCTCCACCACCGTTACCGGCGTGACAGAGCCGTCTTCGTTGAAGAGCTGGGTCATTCCTACTTTGGTTCCAAGAATTGCTTTGTTCATCTTCTTTCCTCCTTACGGCTTAGAGCTTGATTTCGATGTCCACGCCGGCGGGAAGATCAAGGCGCATCAGCGAGTCAACGGTACGGGAGCTGGGGGCCAGGATGTCGATCAGCCGCTTGTGCGTGCGGATCTCAAACTGTTCCCGGCTGTCTTTGTACTTGTGGGGGGCGCGCAGAATGGTGACAATCTCCTTGTCGGTGGGCAGCGGGATGGGGCCCGATACCACGGCGCCGGTTCTCTTGGCGGTTTCCACAATACGCTCGGCCGACTGGTCGATGAGGTTGTGATCGAACGCCTTGAGCTTGATACGGATTTTACTGGTAGGCAATTTCTGTCCCTCCTTTGATTTGCGGGTCATATACACTCTGCCGCGTGTGCCGCGCTTAATAATAATTGCGGCGGATAACCCGTCGCCCGACAGATTCGGACTATTGTCGGTGGAAAAACCCTCTGCCAAGGTCGCAGAAGCAACCTCCCACCTCATCCCATAGAACGGCAGCTTTATAAGAATACTATAAACATTGCGGCATTGCAAGAGTAAATTT
>JAQVWW010000070.1 GCA_028709505.1 Eubacteriales bacterium | reverse complement strand
AGGGGGGTAAGGGGGGTTCGCTAAGGGGGCAAGGGGGGGGAATCGGAATCCTCCCTGCCCCCCTTGGCATGAAAGGATAGCTCATCTATCTACCAAAGCTTTTCTCCCGGCACTCGGCCCCTCCATAGACCCTATTGGTCGAACTTCAAACATTCCCTGCCTATCCCACCTGCCCCGCGTAGCGGCCGTTTCAAGGGGGTAAAGGGGGTTCGCTAAGGGGGGCAAAGGGGGGAAATCGGAATCCCCCCGGCCCTCCTTGGCATGAAAGGGCAAGCCGTGTGTGCGCCACAAGTCTTCCCACGGCACGAAGCCCTTTCCACCCCCGCCCTGTCAGCATTTTCAAAGGCCCCCTGTTCCACCCTGGGCATGACAGGGCAGCAGAACCGCACACCGTAAGCTCTCCGGCGGCATAAAGCCCGTTGTACCGTGCGCCGCAAGGCCTGCTGCCGCACCGGGTTTTGCCGATAAGCGGAAAAACCTGCCAATCTTGCCAATACTATCCCGGCGGATAAAAACACAGGCCGCATTGTTTCAAACAATGCGGCCTGTGGCGTTATTGCGGGGGTTCTTTGCTACAGCCCCAGCGCGTTGTGCAGGTATTGGCGCGAGACCATGGCGGCATGGTAGTTGCACACCGGCGGGCGGTCCTGCTCCACGCACAGCACGCCGTCATACCCGGCGGCGCGCAGCGCGTGATAGACGCCCACAAAATCCACCGTGCCCATGCCCAGCGGCCGGAAGCGCTCCATGGGCCGCTGAGCGTATACGCCGGCGCTGTCCGGGTCCACATCCTTTAGGTGCACATACGCGATGCGCGGCGCGTATTTGGCGAAGGCCTTCACCGGGTCCATGCCGGCGATGGCGGTATGGGCCGTATCCAGGCACAGGCCCACGTATAGGGCGTCGGTGTATTCCAGGAACAGGTCAATCTGCTCCTGGCTGAACACCGGCGTCTGAGCGTGGGGATGGAAGCAGGCCACAAGGCCGTTTTCGGCGCACAGCTTGCCGATGCGATTGGAAAGCTGGGCGTAAGCCTTTAAAATGGCCGGGTCGGTGGGGCGCACCTGGGGCTCGTCGTTCCACATGACGCCTTGCAGGTTTAAGTAGGTGGCGCCGATTTTCTTCATGAAGTCCACGTATTCCACGGCCTTTTGATAGTCGGCTTCGGCGTCGTCGCTGAAATGCTGGTAGAGATTGACCATCTCCAGGTTGTATTTGTCCAACAGGGCCTTGACCTTGGCGGCGTCATTATCAAAATAGCCGGTGATGAAAGCAAAGTTTTCCACCGCCTCATAGCCCAAGTCGGATACTTCCTTGAGGAACTGCTCAAACTCGTATTGATGATTGTCCTGGTGGTGCACAAGCCATGTCCAGCCGGTATAGGCAACTTTCATGATGTTTCCTCCTTTAATCGTCTAAAATACCCGCCAGGGGCAGATTTTTCATGGGCGCTTGGCGCTGGAACCGAGACTGGATGATCTCGGTTTTGCCGGCGTCGGAGCTGCGGGTAAAGGCCGTCATCACGTCCAGCACGTGGTAAGTCTGCTGGTACCCGGCGCGGGGAGCCCGCCCGGTGCGCAGCGCCTGGGCCATGTCGGCTAAGCCCAGGCCGCGGCTGTTGTCGCTGTAGCCAAAGGCCAGCGGCAGCTCCAGGCATCGATTTTCCTCGGGGCGGTACAGCTGTATCGGCCCGCCGAAGTAGTTGGGGTCGGGCACGATGAGCGTGCCGTCGGAGCCGTACACTTCAAAGCGCGCCTGGGTGGGGTAATGCACATCGAACGTGGTAAACAGCGTGCCCACGGCGCCGCTTTCAAAGTTGAGGATGCCGGTAATATGCGTGGGCACTTCCACGTCCACAACGGTGCCGAACTGGGGCGCGCTGGTGATGGTGCGCTGGGCGAAGGACTTGCGCGCCACGCCGGTGACCGACGATACGCCGCCCAGCAGGTTGATGAGCGCCGTCACATAGTAAGGGCCCATATCCATCATGGGGCCGCCGCCGAACTGATAGTAAAACGCCGGGTCCGGGTGCCAGGACTCATGGCCGTGGCAAATCATGAACGCCGCCGCGCCGATGGGCCGGCCGATGTAGCCGTCGTCAATGAGCTTGCGGCAGGTCTGTATACCGGCGCCCAGAAACGTGTCCGGCGCACCGCCCAGCAGCAGTCCCTTCTGCTGCGCCAGCGCCACCAGTGCTTTGCCTTCGTCCAGCGTGGCGCCCAGCGGCTTTTCCGAATAGACGTGCTTGCCGGCCAGCAGCGCCGCCTTGCTGACCTCAAAATGTTCGTAAGGCCGCGTCAGGTTCAGCACGATGTCGATTTCGTCGTCGGCAAACAGCTCGTGCATCGTGTCGTATATCTTGGGCACACCGTATTCGCGTTGGGCTTTTTCGGCCTTCTCGCGTACCAAATCGCATACGGCCACCAGTTCCAGCTGGCGGAACAGGCCGGTTATGTTCTTCAGGTAGATACCGCTGATATCGCCTACGCCCACCATGCCGATTTTAACTGTGTTCATGGATGCTCTCCTTTGCATTCGGCCTGCGCCGGTATTCTTCTTTTGCATTATACCATCCGCCGGGGTAAAATGTTGGTCAAGAAGCCAATAAGTATGGACAAATTCTGCAGTCTTTTAGAAGGATACGCCGTGACACCCGCCTATGAAAACCGCCAGGAAGATCTGGATGCGTACGACACGCGATTTTTGACTTTCCCGCCCCACCTGCACGCCGGGCTGGAGCTGTTTTACGTGCGCGGCGGGACCATCCGCGTGACCTGCGCCGGGCGGCAGGCGAACCTTTGCGCCGGCAGCCTGGCCGTGATCTTCCCCAACGTCATCCACTCCTACTTAAGCCGGGAAGAAGACGAAGATGGCCATTTTCTGCTGGCCATCTGCCACCCGCGCCTAACCGGCGAGGCGCTGCAAACGTTAAACCGATATGTGCCCAAAGACCCGTTTTTGACGCCGGACAACGTGCATCCCCACGTGGTGTACGCGCTGGAAGGCCTGCTGGAGCAGTACCGCGGCGCACCGCAGGCGGCGGTATGCGCGGCGCTGACGCAGCTGGCGCTGGCCCACGCGCTGCCCCGGCTGGAGCTGGTAAAAAACGCCGCCCCGCCCGATGATTTGACGGCGCGGGTGGTCAGCCTGGTGGCCCAGCGGATGAACCAGCCGCTGACGCTGGAGGCGGTGGCCCGGGAGATGGGCGTCAGCAGCTATTACCTGTCGCGCTTTTTCACCCAAAAGCTGGGCATGGGTTTTCCCGACTATCTGGGCAGGCTGCGGGTACGCCAGGCCCAGAATCTGCTGCGCAGCACGCAAAAAAAGATGCAGCAGGTCGCCTTTGCGTGCGGCTTTGAGAGCCAGCGTACCTTTAACCGCGTATTCCTGCGCCATTGCGGCATGACGCCCCGGCAGTACCGCGAGGGCGGCACGGCGCAGGAATACGCTCGGGAATAGACCGCCGCAGACCGGCGCAAAAGGAGCAGATATGCCATTTATCGGACTGGATCTGGGCAGCAGCTTTATCAAATGCGCGCTGCTGCATACGCAATGCAATACCGTGACCGACAAGGCCGGCATCGCTACGCCGGCGCGGCTGGCCGGGCCTGCGGGCCATTTTGAGCTGGACATCGAGCAGCTGTTTGCCGCGGGCAAACAGCTTTTGGACGCGCAGATAGACCGGCATCAGGATGCCCGGGGTATCCTGCTTTGCACGCAGATGCACGGCTTTGTGTTGACAAGGCAGGAGCGGGCGGTGACGCCCTACATCAGTTGGCAGGATACCCGCGCCGAAACGCCCCGTGACGGGGGCAGCTGGGCGCAACGGCTTCGGGAGAAGCTGTGCGACGACGACATCGCCGCCATGGGTACCCGCTACAAGGCCGGGCTGGCGGCGGTGAGCCTGTACGCGATGCTGCAGGAAACGGATGTGGACGTAGCGGGTACGCTGTTTCATACGCTGGGCGGATATTTTATCTACCGCTTATCCGGTGGGGCGGCCCACGCCTGCCACCTGACCAACGCCGCCGCCACCGGCTTGGCCCGCGCCGATTGCGGGGAATGGAACGGCAATGTCATCCGCGCCGTAGGGGCGGAAAAAATAGGTTTCCCGGCCATTGTGCCCGAGACCCGCCCGCTGGGCAGCTACCGGGGCGTGCCGCTCTACGCCGATATCGGCGACCACCAGGCCAGCGTGTACGGCGCCGGACAGGGCGACAACCGTATCGTCATCACCGTGGGCACCGGCGGCATCGTATGTGCGCCGGCCAAAGGCTATGCGCCCCAGCGCGATATGGAAGTGCGCCCCTATTTTGCCGGCGACTCGCTGCTGACCATCACCCGTCAGCCCGGCGGACGGGCGCTGGATACGGTGCTGGATTTTTATGCCGATGTGCTGCGCACGCTGGGCGGCACGCCGGTTGACCGCCAGCAGCTCTGGGCGACGCTGTGGGCGCAGGACTTAAAAAGCCGGGGCCTGACGGTGACGCCGGACTTTTATACGGCGCAAGGCCGGGGCATCCTTTCGGGCATCGGCCAGGATAACCTGCGCGCGGCAGAGCTGTTTTCGGCCACGCTGGACGCGCTGGCGACGGCCTACGCCAAAGCGGCCGGCCGCCTGCGCCAGCAAAACCCGGCGCTGGATACCGTGGTGCTGTGCGGCGGGCGGCTGTCCAAAACCCCGGCGCTGCGTGCCCGCATCCAGGAAGCTATCGGCTTGCCCACCCACTTTTCGCCCTACGAGGACGAGGCACTGTGGGGTCTTATGCGCATTGCCCGGCGCATCGGGAAAACATAGAACGAGCCCGCCAAAAGCCGGCTTTTCAAAGCGTATTGGCGGCTTTGGGCGCGTCTGCTATCTGATGCTTGATAAAGTCCGGCCCGCCCCCTAAAGCAGAGGGCGGGCCTTTTAGGCTTCTTTTACTGGTTCAACCGGATGGTGATGGGCGGCGGTTCGTCCGGAGGGGCCGGCGGGGGAGCCGACTCCAGCATTTCCCGGGAAATTTCGACACAGAGCGCGTCTGCCTTGTCGAATTCCATGTGCGGCTGATACAGCTGCGCCCATTCTTCGCGCAGGTCGGTAAGTTTGCGCAGGGCAGCCAGTGCCGCGTGCGTCAATACGCCGGCTTGCTCGGTGTCGAAGTCCAGCACGGATTCGTCCAGCGCGGCGCTGTCCACATAGGCGTCCATGTCTATTTGGGCGTGGGGCGCCGCCGCCGGCTTGTGATACGCGTTGGCGGTAACCACCGCCGCTCCCACCGAAGGCAGTATCAGATGCTCCGGCGGGCCTTGGGGGTCCAGGGGGCAATAAAAGGCCTCAACCGACAGGCCCCGGGCCAACGCCGTTTCCAACACCTGGGCCATCAGCGCGCCGGCGCCGCTGCCCGGCCGGCCGGTCAGCGTATACACGCGCTGGCAGGATTGCAGCGCACTATCCAAAAAGCTGATTTGGCCGCCGGGGGTAGGCCCGGTGGCAAACAGCCGGCGCAGAACGCCGCGCCGCTGCCCGGCGGGGTAAAAGGCCATCTCCTCGTAGGCCATTTGTACGGCCTCGCGGTCGGCGGCGGCAGGCTGGGCAGCGGCGGCCACGTGGGCGGCGGCATCGCGCCGCAGCAGCGCGACACCCTCCAGATACCGGCAGGCGCGGGCGTGGCAGCGCCGGTAAGCGGCGGATAGTTTGATCCTATCGTCGGGTTGAGCAGCCAGTGCGGACACCGGCACACAGGCGTTCAGGTCGATGGTGCGCAGCGGCGCCGAAACCCAACATCCGTCCAGCGCGTGCGCTTCCAGCACGGCCGTGCCCATCCGGGGAAATACGGCGCCGGCCAGCGTTTGGGCGGCGGTGGGGGAATGGAAGTACTCCACCGGCTGACCGCCTTCGGCCAGCGTACCGGCCAGTTTTTGAATGAATGTACTTTTGCCGGTGCCCGGAGCGCCGGTTATCCAATACAGGCGGCGGACGCCGGGCAGCGCGTCACCGCGATGGGAATAGTAGCCCAGTGGCGTGTTGGCGGCGGCAAACAGATGCCGTTCGGGAAAAGCAGGCAATGCGCATCCTCCTCTCTATGGGTAAGGAAAACCCACACTCACCTTATGCGGCGCGCCGGCGTTTCATGCGCCGCGACAAAGACATCGGCCGACCCACCCGCGGTAACGCTACCTGCGGCTACCGGCAAAAGGCTGGCCGCGGGCAAGGCACGGCAAAGCAGCCGCTACCGCCGCGTTACGCGCCTTTTCCCAATAAAAAACGCAGGAAAGCTTGCTTTCCTGCGTAAAATGCCGGGATAAATGCCGTGCCGGTCAGCGGTTGCCGGCGCGGGCCGTATAGCCCTCTTTGTCCATCAGCTTAAGCCAATCGGTAAGCTTGCTCAGGAACTGCTGATTGGACGTGGTTTTGGCTATCATGTCAATGAGCAACTCGGTGGCGTCCTCCTGGTTGCCCGAGAGCAGCTTGCGGGCCGCCCAGATGCCTTCGATCTCCTGCGACGTCAGCAGCAGCTCCTCTTTGCGAGTGCCCGAACGATATAGGTCCATGGCCGGAAACACGCGGCGCTCCTGCAGCTTGCGATCCAGATGCAACTCCATGTTGCCGGTGCCCTTAAATTCTTCGTAGATGATATCGTCCAGCCGGCTGCCGGTATCCACCAGCGCCGTG
>JAQVWW010000069.1 GCA_028709505.1 Eubacteriales bacterium | reverse complement strand
ATTTTCACACTGGTGCAGCAGGGCGTCATCGGTAAGCTGGTAGAAGTGGAAACCGTGGCCGGCGACTTTGTGGAAATTGTGGTGGAGTAGCCTGCGGATCGTCGTGAAAGGGGGGCAAGGGCATCACATTCACATTGCCCTGCCCACCGTGATGGTATGCAACAGCATGACCGCTATGATGGTGAGCGCGGCGTCGCGCAAACGCGGCGAATGCACGCTGTCGGCGGCGCAGATGCGTAGGCTTTTTCGGGCCGTTCATCAGGCCAGACGGCAATATCCCGGCCTAAAGCTGGTGCAGGTGGTGGGGCGCGACGGGAAGCGGGTGGAAATTAGCCTCTAGCACGCCGGCGACGGGTAGCGGGTTGCCGACGCAGGAGTTGCCGGCACGGTGAAGGGGGAGAATGCTTTGGCATGTTTTTTAAAAGCGGGCGCGATGGCGTCCGCTTCTTTATCGGCGATGACAGTGGGGAAGTATGATAAAAAACGTTTTGCTTTCGAATTTCTCTTCGAAGATGTGTTCCAATCCCGCTTTACCGGCAAAAGGAGCCGGGCTTTCTCACCCTGCACAGGATGGCGCTGCCGCATATGAAGGGTTTGCAGGCCACTGTCTCGAATATAGTAACAAAGCGCTTTTGCGTAAAATCGAAGAAACAGGCGTCGTGCCGGAATCGGAAAAAACCGTCGCCTGGACATACACCTTTTATGACGCGTATCACGGCATCCGCTTGCAGAATTCACGCGTCACCGCGGGCGTGGATTGCGAAGGCGTGCGTTATTTGGCCGACGATCGGCGCGCCGTCGCGATGCAACCCAGGCGCTGCGCAGACGACGCTTATTTCCAAGGACGCGGCCGTTAAAGCGGCCCAGGAGTTATTATGAGCCCCTTTATCGGGATCAGCGCGACGTGGAGGCCATCGAGCTGGTATCTATGCCCGTGGACGATACCACGTACCAGCTGCATGATGAGGTGCGGATAGGCGGGTTCGTGTGCGTCTATGTGGACGCGCAAACCGGTGAAGGGCTCCAATAGCCCAGTGATGGATGGAACACCGAGTCCGGCCCGCGGTGCGGGCCGGGCGCCGGTCATAGGAGGTGCCAGATGAAAAGGACACTTTGCTTGCTGTGCCTGGCCGCGGTGGCGGCGCTGGGCGTAAGCTGTGCCAACGGCCCGGCAGCCAATGTGCCGACGCCCTCTGCCCCGGCCGCGCGGGAAACGCCCACCGCCACGCCCCAGGCGGCCACCGCCACGCCCAGCCCCCAGCCCACGCAGGAAGCCTTCGCGCCCTATCTGGAAGTCTATGACAGATTGGGGCTGTTGCAGGAATCCCCGCTGATCCTGGACGGGCGGCAGGAGCTCCTGCAGCAGGTAGCCGACGCGTGCCTGCACCCCGCGGAAATAATCCGGGTAAACACCGAGGTATACAGCCAAACGGATCTAAAATATACGGGCATACGCCTGCATTGGAATGCGGCTGCCCACGGCGAGGAAGCCCGGCACGCGTCGGCGGAGCTTATCCGGCTGCCGGACGGGCAGTGGATTGCCGACGGTTCCGGCGCGCCCATTCCGGAGTCGCTGGCGCTGGCCGTCATCGAGTACCTCCAGCAGGAGACCGGCTGGCACCTGACCTATCTGGACGATATCCACGATATTGTCGAGGCGCGCCTGGTTATCCCCCGCAACAGCGGCGAACCGGTAGACGTGACCATCGCCGGAGAAAAAGCCAAACAGCTGGAAGGGCTGCTCAAAGGCTCTGTCAACAGAGGTACGGGCCTTGCCTTCGTTCCCGGCCCGGAGCTGTACCTGAAGCGCCGCGACGGCGTGACCATTCCCGTTTCCGTAGCGTATTACGGAGCGGGGGATGTGATCATGCTGGAGCCGTACTTCCTGTATGATTTCGGCCCGGAGGAGGAACAAGACGCGTCAATGGCTTTGCTGCGCCTGTTTGGGTTTGACGAATGGCCGCTGGATATAGAGGGCAACGGGCCCAACGCCTTCCCGGCGGATTATCCTTTCGGGCTTTGGGGCGCAAAAAGCGAAAACGCGAAGCAATAGGCCCAAATAAGTAAAATATCGTGGCTTTAAGCCAAGCGGCCAACGGGGAGTGGGCGTACGCCGTTACGGGCTTTCGCCTGCGTATGGTATGCCAAAGGGACTCTCTCCTAAGATACCGCTGCCTTTCATAAGCGCCGCGCCCGCTGCCCGGCAAAGGCTGCCCGGCTGGCGCCGCCGGACAACGGCGGCACCCTTGGCCGGCGCCGCGCCGCTTTCCTTTTCGCGATGGCGGCATCGCCGGCTGCCGGCAAGTGATGCGCAGCGCAGTCCTCCCGCAACGACGAAAAAGAGCAGGTGCTTTCAGCATCCGCTCTTATCTTTTGCAGTGTCTTATTTTTCCGCGCTTACTTCAATAACCTGACGGCCGTTATAGTATCCGCAGCTGCCGCATACGCGGTGGGGATATTTTGGCTGACGGCACCGGGGGCATGTGCCCAGCACCGGCGCTTCCAGCTTCCAATTGGCACGGCGGGAGTGGGTTCTGGCTCTGCCCAGTTTCTGTTTTGGTCCAATTGCACCCATGGTTACACCTCCTCGTTTTCATCATGCAGCAGTGCTGCCAACGCTTCAAACGGACGGCGCGCCCCGGCTTGAGCGTCGCCTTCCTCGTCTGTAGCACAGCCGCAGGCAGTTATGTTCCGGTTTGTGCCGCATACGGGGCATAGCCCGCGGCAATCCTCACGGCAGATGTGCCGTATCGGTATATTCAAGACGACCAAATCGTCGACCATTTCGGTCAAGTCGATGATATCGCCCTCAAATACGTATTGGTCGGGCTTCTCGTCGTCGGCACGGCGGACAAACTCTTCGGCGAAAGAAAGCTCCAAAGGCACAACAAACGACTCCAGGCACCGCCCGCAGCAGGCCCGGTAGTGGCTCTTTAGCGTGCCGGTGATAAAATACGTATCGTCGGCAAACAGATAGCTGCCGCTGATGTGCACCGGCTCTTCAAAATCCACCACCTCGCCGGACAGTTCAAGCCGCCCCATCTGCGTGGAGCACGAGAACGGCACCGATAGGTTTTGTGATTTTAACGCCAGCGTTGCGTCCAGCTTCATGATGTACCCTTTCTGTCCCCCGGGGTGCGCGACCCCATCTTGTAAAGGACAGCATTAATCATTATATGCGCACAGATATCCGTTGTCAACCGTATTTTATGCCGGCTTGCCCGGCAGATTCTCGACCAGCTCCAGCGTATCGCGGGCAATGACCAGCTCTTCGTCGGTGGGGATGATCAGCGTACGCACGGTGGCGTCGTCTGCGGAGATGTCGCGCTCGCCGCCGCGCAGAGCGTTTTTCTCATGGTTAATTTTAATGCCCATGAACTCCAGCCCTTCTACGCACAGCTCGCGAATGATGGCGTTGTTTTCGCCGATGCCGGCGGTGAACACCACGGCGTCGACGCCGCCCATGGCCGCCGCGTAGGAGCCGATGTATTTGCGGATGCGGTAGCAGAACATATCCAGCGCCAGCCGGGCGTCGGCATTGCCTTCGTCGATGGCGTTGAGCAGATCGCGCATGTCCGAAGAGAAGCCCGATATGCCCAGAAGACCCGATTTCTTATTGAGGATGGACATGGCTTCCTGCACGTCGATGCCGTCCTGCTCGCAGATAAAGCCCACCACCGCCGGGTCCAAATCGCCGCTGCGGGTGCCCATGACCATGCCTTCCAGCGGCGTTAAGCCCATCGATGTATCGATGCATTTGCCGTCTTTTACGGCGGCCATGCTGCTGCCGTTGCCCAGATGGCACGTGACGATGCGCAGGCCCTGCTCCTGACGGCCCAAAAATTGGGCGGCCCGCCGGGAGACGTAGCGGTGCGACGTGCCGTGGAAGCCGTATTTGCGCACGCGCAGGCGCTTATAATAGTCCTGCGGCAGCGCGTACATGAACGCCTTGGGCGGCATGGTCTGGTGGAACGCCGTATCGAACACGGCTACCATCGGCGTGGCCGGCATTACCTCGCGGCAGGCTTCTATGCCCATAATGTTGGCGGGGTTGTGCAGCGGGCCCAGCGGGATATTCTCGCGCACGACGGCCATCACGTCGTCGTCGATGATGAAAGAGCCGGCGAACTTCTCGCCGCCGTGCAGCACCCGGTGGCCGACGGCGCCTATCTCATCCATGCTGGTAATGACGCCATGGGTCGGATCGGTTAGCGCGTCCAGCACCATACGCATGGCTTGAATGTGGTTGCTCATGGGTTTTTCGATGCGCACCTGCTCCTTACCGGTGGGCCGGTGCTGCAGGTTGGAGCCCTCAATGCCGATGCGTTCGCAAATACCTTTTGCGATGATGGTCTCGTGATCCATATCCATCAGCTGATATTTCAACGACGAGCTACCGGCGTTGATGACCAGAATATTCATAGGATATCCCCTTTCCCGTGCTTTATGATAAATGAATTGATTTGGAATTTGGCGAACGCTACATTATAATATCTATATCCAGCATCCTTGTTTCCAACCTGTATAGTATACCAGACCGGCCATGAAATTCAACACTTAGGTGGCAAAAATGATGGAAGTATGCGGTATTATAGCGGAATATAACCCTTTTCATAACGGGCATGCGCACCATATGCGCCGGGCGAAGGAACTGACCGGCGCGCAGCGCGTCATTGTTGTGATGAGCGGGCATTTTGTGCAGCGGGGCGAGCCGGCCGTATGGGATAAATGGGTGCGGGCGGCGCACGCGCTGCGTATGGGCGCCGATATGGTGATAGAGCTGCCCTGGGGCTACGCCGTCAACAACGCCGAGTACTTTGCCTGCGGCGGCGTGGGCATTTTAGACGCGCTGGGCGTGGTGGACTACCTGTGCTTTGGCGCCGAGCAGGCCGACCTTGCCGCGCTGGCGCAGGGCGCGCGCCTGTGGCAGCACGAGACGCCGCAGGTGGCCCAGCTGGTGCGCGAAAACCTGCGCCTGGGCATGTCTCACCCGCGGGCGCGGGCGCAGGCGCTGGTCAGCGCCGGCCTGCCTGCCCAGCAGCTGCCCAACAACACGCTGGCGGCCATGTATCTGCTGTGGCTGGAGCGGCTCCATAGCGCCATTAAGCCTGTGGCCCTTCCTCGCGCCGGCGAAGGGCATCACAGCGCGCGGATGGGGTATATGGCCAGCGCCACGGCCATCCGCGCCGATATGCTCGCAGGCGCCGACGCATGGAAGAGCGCCGTGCCAGACCTGGTGGCGGCCGAGGCGCGCGCACCGGTCTTCCAGCGGGATTTTGACCAGCTGCTGCTGCACACGCTGCGCAACGTGCCGGTGTGGGACAGCGCCGGCGGCCTGGATCGGCGCATCCGCAAGGCCGCGCGGGACAGCGCCGATTACGAGCAGTGCCTGCGCGACGCCAAGAGCAAGGCCTATACGATGGCCCGTATCAAGCGCGCCGCGCTGGGTGCGCTGCTGGGCGTAACGCCGGCTCAGCAGCAGCTGCTGACGCAGCAGCGCCCGCTTTACGCCCGCGTGCTGGGCGTACGGCGGGAGTCGCTGGGTTTGCTGGCCGACGTAACCCGGCGCAGCCGCATCCCGGTGGTCACGCGCTTTGCCCACTTTACGCCGCAGGATGAGGCGCTGGGCCTGCTGCGCGGCTGGGATGAGCAGGCCGGCGATCTGTACGCGCTGGCACAAAAAGATCCCCGGCACAGAGTATGCGCCAGGGAATATACGCAGCCGATGTTGATTGTCGAGTGAACCTACGCGTCCTTGCGCAGCGGGATATTGGCCATGGTCAGCTTGGTCAGAAGATCGGGCATTCGCGCAAGCGTTGCGTCGTAGCCCAGCTGTATGCATTCCTCGGCCTGCGTCAGCACCGCCGGGTTTATCTGCATCGTATCCGGCGCGATGAGGATATCGGCGGTGTTGGCCACGCGGCGGTTGGCTTGCCACTCCATCATCTCGTAGGAGCAGTACAGTACCTCCAGCAAATTTTTTGGCCGCGTGCGGGACGTGCCCTGATAGCCCACGTCGACGGCAATGATAAAATCCGCGCCCATGGCGCGCACGGCGTCCACCGGCACGCGATCCATCACGCCGCCGTCCACATACAGTTTATCGTCGATGATGACCGGCTCAAACACGCCGGGCACTGAAATGCTCGCCCGCACCGCGTCCAGCACCCTGCCTGTAGAAAAGGTGATCAATTTGGCGTCTTCCAGGCACGTGGCAATGCAGCAAAAGGGCAGATTCAACTCTTCAAAAGTCTTATCGCTCAGCAAGGTATAGAGGATGGAAATGATACGGTTGCCTTTGATGAACCCACGCCGGGGCACGCCGATATCGTAGAGCCTGCGGCTGTCCATGGCGGAAAGCTGCAGGCTGATGCCTTCCAGATAAGGTACCGTGCAGCCGTTGGCGTAGATGGAACCCACCACCGCGCCCATGCTGCAACCTGAAATCATATCCACCGGCACACGGTGCTCGTGCAGCGCCTTGAGCACGCCGATGTGCGCCAGCCCCCGCGAAGCGCCGCCGCCCAGCGCCAGCCCAACCTGCGGATACTCGCTCATAAACAGACTCCCTTCTTCATATTTTTATACCACATACATCAGGTAATATACCCTCATGTATTATTTTATTATGCCGGACGGTAAAGATCAATCGCCGGC
>JAQVWW010000068.1 GCA_028709505.1 Eubacteriales bacterium | reverse complement strand
ACTTCCTCGCCGGTGGTGGCGGTAAACACCGCCACAAACTGGTGGGCGTTGCCGTCCAGGTGGCGAAGGCCGTCCTCGTTGCGCGTCACGCGTTCCGACGGGATGCCCAGCGTGTTTTCCATCACGCCGGGCAGGCGGCGCAGAAGATTGATGCCCGGCGCATCGGTTATTTGAACCGGGCGAATGCTAAATTCCATAGGCGGTATCCTTTCTGCCCGGCTATGCCGGCGGTTCGGGAGGCAGCGTGGCCGGCGGCGGTTCGGTGGGTGGCGGCGGCACGGTAGGCGCCGCTGTCGGCGTGGCTACCGGCGCAGTGGGCGCCAGCGTGGGAGCCAATGTGGGGTCCAGCGTGGGCGCCGGCGTAGGCTCCACTACGGTAACGATACAAGCGGCGTTCCAGCCGCCGTCCTGGGTGATGACGGTAATCACCGTCTGACCGGGCGCTACGCCGGTAATAACGCCGTCGGCTACGGTGGCCACGCCGTTTTGCGAGCTAAGCCAGGTGACCGAAATGTCGTAGGCGTTGGCCGGCAGCACCGTGGCGCGCAGCGTGGCGGTAGAACCCGCCGTCACCGTCAGCGCGCTCTTATCCAGCTGCACCGATTGGACAAAAAGAACATTGTTGTTATACGGGTTGGACGGGTGCGGATCGGTGGGGTCCCAGCCGCGGCCGCCGCTGACGTAGGGGCTTTTTTGGATCAGCGCCGGCTTGGAGCCGCCGCCCACCGGGCTGGAGTCCCCGGTGACGATGACCTTGGTGCCGCTGGGACAGCTGCTGTAAATCCATTTGGCATCGCGCACCAGCATGCGTATGCAGCCGTGGGAGGCCTTGCGCCCCAGGCTGTTATAGCCGGCGACGCTCATCATCGACCGGCCAGCGTCTATGGTGGTGGCCGATGTGGCGATGGGCACCGAATGGAACAGGCAGCCGCCGTAAAAACGCGACGCGTATTGCCCATAGGCGCCCTCCAGCTTGCGGTAGACGTATTTGTTGCTGATAGAAAAGCTGCCCGACGGCGTCTCACTGCCCGAGGCGCCGGTGGAGCAGATCATCTTACGCAGCGGCTTGGACGCGTCATAGTTGCCGGCATCGTCGGCGGCGTAAGCCACCACCACCTGGCTGCCTTTATACACCACCAGCACATATCGGCCGGTGTATACCGGCGTGGGCGTGGGGCCGGGCTGCGGCGTGGGCGTGAGCGAGGCGGACGGCGTCTGCGAAGGGGCGGGCGTGCCGTCCGGCGCTGTGGCGGTGGGCGCGGCGGTAGCCGGTGGTGCCGTGCCGGGCGCGGCGGTAAAGGGCGCATAGGTGCGCGCCGGCGTGGGGGAAGCTACCTGGGTGGTATCGGGTACCGGGGCGGGGGGGAGGGTAACGGCCATCTGCGCCGGCGACGCGGCGCGGATAAAAACCGGCGCGCCGCCCACTATCAACCCCGCGGCCAGAAACAGTGCGGTCAGTCGGCACAGCGCATGAGACAGCGCGCCGGCATGCCCCCAAGGATCGAACCAGCCAAGCGAATTCCAACGAAACTTCATAACATACCCCCGAACCAGTGATAGACGCCGTAAAAGGATACACAAAGCGCAATATAGTTCTATTGTAAAAGAAAACCGCCGGCACTTCAATGAGAACAGGGTATTTTCCCCAGTAAAGATTGACGCCGTGCGCCCGATGGGGGTACCCTTAAGAAAAAACGGAGGATATCACGATGAAACTGGGCGTATGTATCGGTCCTGAGCACCTAACGCAGGCCAAGCAGGGCGGCTGCGACTATGCGGAGCTAAGTTTCAGCGCCGTAACCCAGATGCGGGAAGAGGATTTTTCGTCCTTGTGCCGGCAGGTGCAGCAGACCGGCCTGGCAATAGAGGTGATGAACCTGTTCTTGCCCGGCGGCATGCGCCTGACCGGCCCCGACGCCCGCCCGGGCGAAGCGCTGGATTTTGCCCGGCGGGGCTTTGCCCGCGCCCAGCGGCTGGGCGTGCAAGTGGTGGTGTTCGGCAGCGGCGCGGCGCGGCAGGTGCCCGACGGCTTTGCCCAAGAGGCGGCGCTGGATCAGCTGGCGGATTTTGCCCGCCAGGCGGCGGGCCTGGCCGCTCGGCACGGCATTGTGCTGGCTGTTGAGCCGCTGTCCCACAGCGAGTGCAATGTCATCCATACGGTCAGCCAAGCGCTTTCCCTTTGCCGCCGGGCAGGTGATCCGCAGGGCCTGGCGGTGCTGGCCGACCTCTACCACGTGCACAACAATGCCGAGCCGCTCTCCGGCATCCTTGAGGCTGGGGACAGGCTGGTTCATTGCCACATTGCCGAGCCGGTCAGCCGCGCGTATTGCCGGCCCGGCGAAGCCCAGCAGGAATACCGGGCGTTTTTCGCCGCGCTCAAGGCCGCCGGCTACGCCGGGCGGGTCAGCATCGAAGGCGCCACGCAAGACTTTGCCCGGGACATCGCCCGGGCCACGGCCCATCTACGCGTGCTGGCGGCGCAGGAGGGGCTATGAGCCAAACGCACATCCCGGCGGCGTCGGCGCTGGTGAAAGGGCTGTTTGGGCAGGCGCCGCTGCGGGTAACCCCCATCGGCGGGGGCTTCTACGCAAAGGTATACCTGGCCGAAATATCCGGCCCGCCCTACCGCACAGCGGTGAAGATATACGATAAGCCCGGCTTAAACCGCAGTGAGTTTTGCCAGATAGAGACGATGCGCCGGTATGCCGCGCTGCGCCTGCCTGTCCTCTATGCCTGCCACGACGCCGACGGGGAAATCCCCGTCCATGCGCTGGCGATGGAGTTTCTGGAAGGCAAAAACGCCGGACACGCCCAAAACCTGCCGGCGGCCCACCGGCGGCGTATCGCGGATAGCGTAGTGGACAACCTGATGGCGCTGCACAGCGCCGTCAATTCCGCCGGGTTCGGCCCGGTGGGCGGCGCCTGCTACGCGCCCAACTGGCAGGACTACTACCGCACCCAGGCACAGAGCATCCTAAACAAGGCGATCGCCCTGGAGGGGCGGGGCGCGCTGGACGGCCACGTGGTGGATATCATGCGCCGCGCCCTGGACGGCTACGGGCAGATATTTTCCGATTCGGTAAAGGCCCGCCTCATCCACGGCGACTACAACATGTGGAACATTCTGCTCAACGACGGGCAGACCGACGCGGCGGCCTTCCTCGACCCCTTTGGCGGCGGCTGGGCCGACGCCGAACTGGATCTTTACCAGCTGGACAACGCCAACGGCAAAGAATTCGGCCTGCTGGACAACTACAGGGCAAGGGCCGCGCTCAGCCCCGCCTTTGACGTAAAAAAATGTTTCTATGAGCTGTTCACCGAGGTCATGCACTATCACGACGCCGGCGTGGACGTGGCGGGCTCGCAAATCCCCGGGCAGGCCCGGGCGCTGCTGTGCCAGATGGCGCGATACCGCATCGGGTAGAGGAGGAGAATAAGATGCCCAAAGATAAGACCCACGACGACAGCCGCGCCCGTTGGGAAGCCAACGCCGACTTTTGGGATGCGCGCATGGGTGACGAATCCAACTTTTTCCACCGCCAGATCGTACGGCCGGGCACCGAGGCGCTGCTGGACGTGCAGCCCGGCGCGCGTATCCTGGAGATAGCCTGCGGCAACGGCAACTTCGCCCGGCGCATGGCCGGCAGGGGCGCGTATGTGGTGGCCTGCGACTACAGCGAAAAGCTCATTGCCCACGCCCGGCGGCGGGCCGTGCAGGAGAAAAACATCCGATTTGCCGTATGCGACGCCACCGACGAGCGGGCGCTGCTGGCCTTGGGGGAAGGTCGGCCCTTTGACAAGGCGGTGGCCAACATGGCGCTGATGGACATGTCGGACATCGCGCCGCTGTTTGCCGCGCTGGATAGGCTATTGCGTCCCGGCGGCATCTTTGTCTGCTCGCTGCACCACCCGTGCTTTGTTCGCCCGGAAGGCCGCTATCTGTCCCCTTTTGTGCACCAGGGCCAGGCCATCATAGGCCAGCCGGTGCCGCAGTATTACTACCACCGTCCGCTGAGCCATGTGCTGGGCACAGCCTTTGCGGCGGGCTTTGCGCTGGACGGCTTTGCCGAGGTACCCGACAACCAACCCGAAGAGCCGGTTATCTGCATCCTGCGGCTGCGCAGGCGGGCAGAAGCGTAACAACGCCGGGAATCTCCCGCGTTTTTATGAGTAAAGGCCAAGCATCCGCGCGGCGCCGCGCGGTGCTCATTTGAGGGCAATCTTGCGCTAGGCGGCGGATAAAAAGGGAACTTTCCCCGCGAGGGCTGCCGAAACGCTGCTTTGCACGCCGGATTTTATGCCGCACAGTAATGTTACTGCGCCGAGCGATAACCACAGCGGGGAAGGCATTTGTGTTTTTGTACCGCTGACGCGGCCGCAAGTGGCCGCTGACGCTGCTCTAGTGGGAGGATAAGCTGGAAGGATGCTGCGCATCCTTCTTTACCGCTATCGCGGCCACACGTGGCCGCTAACGCTGCTTGAGTGGGGGGATAAGCAAAAGGATGCTGCGCATCCTTTCTCGCTGTCGCTACTCTAGTGGGAAGATAGGCTGGAAGGATGCTGTGCATCCTTTCTCGCTGTCGCTACTCTACTGGGAAGATAGGCTGGAAGGATGCGATGCATCCTTTATCGCTATCGCGGCCGCAAGCGGCCGCTGACGCTGCTCTAGTGGGAAGATAGGCTGGAAGGATGCTGCGCATCCTTTATCGCTATCGCTGCTTTAGTGGGAAGATAGGCAAAAGGATGCGATGCATCCTTCTTTACCGCTGACGCGGCCACAAGTGGCCGCTGACGCTGCTTTTGGTGGGAAGATAGGCAAAAAGGATGCTGCGCATCCTTTCCTGCTATCGCGGCCGCAAGCGGCCGCTAACGCTGCTTGAGTGGGGGGATAGGCTGGAAGGATGCTGCGCATCCTTTACCGCTGACGCGGCCACAAGTGGCCGCTGTCGCTATTTTAGTGGGAGGATAAGCTGGAAGGATGCTGCGCATCCTTTTTAACAAAGCACCGCTGCCACCGTATCCCACAGAATTTTGATATCTCCCCGCAAGGATAAACTCTCCAGATACGCTAGATTATAGGCCATCTTCTCGGGCAGGATTTTTTCGATATAAGCAGCGTCGGCGTCGTCGCTTCGGGCGAGCAGTTCCGCCTCGTCCTTATAGTGGATGCTGGCCGGCGACGTGACGCCGGCGGGCAGCAGCAGTGTGGCCTTCATCTCGTCGGTATAGGCCTGCACATACCGCGGCACTTCGGGCCGCGTACCCACCAGCGTCATATCGCCTTTTAGGATATTAAAGAGCTGGGGCAGCTCATCCAGCCGCGTGCGGCGCAGCACACCGCCGCAGCGGGTAATGCGCGTATCGTCGCGGCCCACCGTAAGGGGAAAGGCGCCGGCGGTACTTTGGTAGACCATCGTGCGGAATTTAAAGATACAAAATGTGCGCCCGGCGGTGGTGACGCGCTGCTGGCGAAACAGCGCCGGCCCCGGCGAATCCAGCCGGATGATCAGCGCCAGCGCCAGCATCAGCGGCGAAAGCACCGCCGTTAGAAGGCCGGCAGCGGCCACATCAAACAGGCGCTTAGCCGCCAGCGTGCCCCGGCGGCGGCGCAGAATATCATAATAGCGCCGGACGGCCGGCGTGCGCAGATCCGCGGGAAGCGTCTCCCATCGGGGTAGCATCAGACTTCCTCCAGTAGCTCGATTACGTTCTGCGCCACGTACTGCGCGTCATTTTGCGACAGCGTCGAATACAGCGGCAGCGTAATTTCCCGCTCGAAAAGGCGCCGGGCATGGGGATAGTCGCCGATATCCGCGCCCAGATTGCGGTAGGCCGTCATCATGGGCAGCGGCTTAAAGTGCACGTTGGCGGCGATGCCCCGCTGGGCAAGCCGGTGGATAAGGGCATTGCGCTGGGCCAGCGTACGGCCGTTTAGCTGGGCCATAAAAAGGTGCGCGTTGGTCAGGCTGGCATCGCTGAGGTGGGCAAGCCATCCCACATCTCGTCCGGCCAGCGCATCTTGATAGAGCGCGACGATTTTGCGGCGGTGCCTGAGCATCTCTTCATAGCGCGTCAGCTGCGCCAGGCCCAGGGCCGCCAGGATGTCGGGCATATTGCACTTGTAGCCGGGCATGACGATATCGTATTCCCAGGCGCCGGGCGCAAGCTTGGCCAGCGCGTCCTTGGATTGCCCGTGAAGGCTTAAAAGCATGTACTGCCGGTACAACTCGTCGTCGTCCATGCCCGGGATGGGCTTCCAAACGATGGCCCCGCCTTCGCCGGTGGTCAGGCTTTTGACGGCGTGAAAGGAAAAGGCGGTAAAGTCGCCAAAGCTGCCGCTGGGCACGCCGCCGCGCAGGCTGCCAAAGGAATGCGCGCCGTCGGCCAGCACGGCGGGCCGCCCCAGCGCCGCCTGTAAATCGTTGCCGGGCGTAAAGGAGCCGGCCGTATCAGCCAGCGCCGCAAAGAGGCGCGGATAGTCGCACACGACGCCGCCGATATCCACCGGGATGACGGCCTTGGTGCGCCGGGTGACGGCGGCGGACAGCGCGTCGTAATCCATCTCGTAGCTGTCGGGCTGGCTGTCGACAAACACCGGGCGCGCGCCCACGTGGCAGACGACGCTGGCGCTGGCGGTATAGGTATAGGCCGGCACCAGCACTTCGTCGCCGGGGCCGACGCCCAGCAGGCGCAGCGTCA
>JAQVWW010000067.1 GCA_028709505.1 Eubacteriales bacterium | reverse complement strand
GCCCACTGCATGTTCGGCTGGGATTGGGGCCCGCGCCTGCCCGACGCCGGCATCTGGCGCGACATCGCGCTGGTGGGCTTTACCTGCGCCCGCATCGACAGCGTCTCTATCGCCCAGCGCCACGAAAACGGCGGCGTAGAGCTGGATCTGGACGCTGAAGTGGAGCTGACGTCCCCCGAGCGCCAAGTCCGGCTCAGCACCACCGTCACGTGCCCCGACGGCGCCATCATCGCCGGCGGCGACGCCGAGCGTATCTGCATCGATCGGCCGCAGCTATGGTGGCCCCACGGCTACGGAGAGCAGCCGCTGTATACGGTGCGCGTGGAGCTGTACGACGGCGATACGCTGCTGGATACGTGGCAGCGCCGCATCGGCCTGCGCACGATGACGGTACGCCGCGAGAAGGACCAATGGGGCGAAAGTTTCGCCCACGAAGTCAACGGCGTGCAAATCTTCGCCATGGGGGCAGATTATATCCCCGAGGACAACATTCTCTCCCGCGTGACGCCGGCGCGTACGCGGCGGCTGCTGGAAGACTGCATCGCCGCCAACATGAACGCCATCCGCATCTGGGGCGGCGGCTATTATCCCGACGACTTCTTCTACGACATCTGCGACGAGCTGGGCCTTATCGTCTGGCAGGACATGATGTTCGCCTGCGCCGTATACGAGCTGACGCCGGATTTTTCCCAAAATATCCGCCAGGAGCTGATCGACAACGTCAAGCGCCTGCGCCACCACGCGTCGCTGGGCCTGTGGTGCGGCAACAACGAGATGGAGATGTTCGTCGACCAGTGGCAGTGGGTGTCGACGCACAAGCAGAAGGCCGACTACATCCGCATGTACGAGTACCTGTTCCCCGAAGTGCTGCTGGAATATGACCCCAACACGTTCTACTGGCCGGCCAGCCCGTCGTCGGGCGGCGGTTTTGACGCGCCCAACGACCCCAACCGCGGCGACGTGCACTACTGGGACGTGTGGCACGGCAACAAGCCCTTTACCGACTATCGCAACCACTATTTCCGGTATGCTTCGGAGTTCGGCTTCCAGTCGTTCCCGTCGATGAAGACCATCGAGACGTTTACGCTGCCCCAGGAGCGCAACATCTTCTCGTACATCATGGAGAAGCACCAGCGCAACGACGCCGCCAACGGCAAAATTATGAACTACATGTACCAGACGTTCCTGTACCCCACGTCGATGGATACGCTGGTATACGCGTCGCAACTGTTGCAGGCCGAGGCCATCAAATACGGCGTGGAGCACTGGCGGCGCAATCGCGGCCGCTGCATGGGCGCCATCTACTGGCAGCTCAACGACTGCTGGCCGGTGGCCTCCTGGGCCTCCATCGATTATTTCGGCCGCTGGAAGGCGCTGCACTACTACGCCCGGCGGTTCTTCGCGCCGGTGATGCTGTCCTGCTGTGAGGAGGGTGTGCTGACGCAGGATCCCAACGTCAACGCCGAACCCTTTACGCTGCGCAAAAGCGCGCGGCTGTCGGTGGCCAACGAGACGATGCACGACTTCACCGGCACGGTGCGCTGGTCGCTGCGCAACCCCGACGCTTCCATCGTAAGCCAGGGTGAGCAGACGGTGCTGGTGCCGGCGCTGGAGAGCCTGTGGCTGGATGAACAGGATTATGCCCAGGCCGATACGTTCGGCCAGTACGTCAGCTTCCAGCTGTACGATGATGCCGGCAATCTGCTGTCGTCGGGCAGCGCGCTGTTCTGCCCGCCCAAGCACTTCGCCTTTGCAGATCCGCAGCTTAGCGTCGAGCGCCGCGGCAACACCGTCGTCGTACACGCGTCGGCCTACGCCCGCAGCGTCGAAATCGATTCGCCCGACTGCGACATGGTGCTGGAGGATAACTACTTTGACATGGACGCCGGTGTGCGCACGGTACGCATTCTGCGCGGCGATCCGGCGGCGGTTACGGTACGCAGCGTGTACGATATCCGCTAACCCCCCTGGCGCGAAAAGCCCGCTGGAAACGTGCGGCTATCCGGTGCAATGCTCGAAGGCAGCAGGCTGTGACCCTGCTGCCTTCTGTTTCGTTCGTGCAGGCATCGCATTTTGAGAAACCGAACAGCAGCAAGCTTAAAAAGCGTGGGCGCACACCCCCCCTATTGATTGGATTAGTCGGCCGCCCCTCAAGCGCTTTGGATTAGCCCGCTTTTAGCATAGACACAACCAAGTAAGCAATGCTAAAATACTATCAAACACGCGTTGGCGCAGACGGCGGACGCAGAAAATTTAGTTTAGTCGGCATTAAAGGAGGGTTCCATGAACTTTATTAACCCACCGGCAGAATCCCCTGAACGTGTTACCCATAGAACATTTTATAGCCCAATCTTGCATCACGAAATCGGCTATAATCTCTATCTTCCGCCCGGCTACGAAGACTGCGACGAAAAATATCCGGTTGCGTACCACATTCACGGATGGAAGGGCAACGAATCTTCCGAGATATGGCCGCTGGAAAAGGTCTACAAAAATAGACGGGCCATTACTGTTTTTGTCAACGCCATCTCGTCGGAAGATGATTATCTGGATGCCTTATTCCAAATCGAATCCATCCTTATTAAGGAGCTGATCCCGCATATCGACGCGCAGTACAGGGCGGACACAACCCGCGGGAGCAGAATGCTGTCAGGGTTTTCGATGGGCGGCAACATGGCGTTTTATTATGCGGTGAAGCACCCCGAGCTGTTTGGTTTTGTAACCGCTTACGCAGGAACCTACCATCATCTGTATCACAAAGAGTTCCGCACTGTGGGGGTAGCGCCGGAAAAAGCCACCGAGCTATACGAGGATATGATCCGAGAAGAATGGTATTTGGAGGAAAACAATATTTTGTGCCTGGTACGGCAAAATGCGGAAAAAATTCGGGACAAGCTAAAAATTGAGATCCATATCGGCACAGCCGACATCTTGTTTTGTGACAACGAAATTTTGCATTTATATTTGGATTCGCTGCATATTCCGCATGTTTACAAGCAAT
The DNA here is from genome assembly GCA_028709505.1 of Eubacteriales bacterium. Lineage (GTDB taxonomy): Bacteria > Bacillota > Clostridia > Christensenellales > UMGS416 > STF2-111. The sequence goes on along the minus strand of JAQVWW010000067.1, from coordinate 3,709 downwards.
TTAGCGAAGTTGGCCACGACTTGGAAAAAATAGTATAGCACTCGCCGGTAAGCGTTTTCTTAACCAGCTTCACAACAGAACACAAAAAAGGCGGAAAAATTTCTCGCCTTTTTGTTGTGCATTCACCACTCTTTAGGAAGCGGAACATTCGCATACCATCTAAAAACAAAACGTTATGTTATTAAAATATCTGCGCTTTACACGACTGTAAAGCAGCCGTCCATGATCAGATCGGCGCCGGACGTATACGTGGCGGCGTCGCTCATCAGATAGATGACACCGCCGGCCAGCTCGTCGGGCGTGCCCATGCGGCCAAAGGGAATCATGTTCATCCAGGCCTCGCGCATGGCCGGGTCGGTGCTGGCGGTCATCTCGGTCCAGATATATCCGGGGCTGATGCTGTTGACGCGGATGCCGTACTGCGCCCATTCCACCGCCAACGATTTGGTCATGTGCACGACGCCGGCCTTGGTGGCGTTGTACGAGCACTGCTTCTGCGGAATGTTGACGATGGTGCCCGACATGGACGCCGTATTGACGATGGCACCTTTCTTCCCCTCTTGGATAAACCGCTTGGCCGCCTCGCGGGCCACGTAGAACACGCCGTTTAGGTTCACGTCGACAATCTTGTTCCAGTCGGCGCCGGTCACGTCCAGCGCATCCTTATGCATGCAGATGCCGGCGTTGTTGAACACGCCGTCCAGCGTGCCAAAATCGCCGACAAAGGCGTCCATCGCCGCGGCCACGTCGGCTTCGCTGGTCACGTCGCAGCGGTAAGCGCCGGCCTGTACACCGTAGGTTGCGGAAATCTCGTCGGCCACCTGCCGCGCCGCTTCCAGCTTTAAGTCAAATATGCCGATGTCCGCCCCGTCGTCGGCCATGGCCTGGGCCACCACCTTGCCGATACCCTGGGCGCCGCCGGTGACGATGATCTTTTTGCCCTTAAGCGAGAACCTGTCCATGAATCCCATACGTGCAGCCTCCTTATACAACAAGCGTTATTTCTTTGCGCACCCGGCGCGGGCGCGCAAATTGCATGCTCTTTTAAAGAATTTTACGCCTATCCGCGCGTGGCGCCTACACGCAGCGACGTCCGCCGGTACGCGTCCAGCGCGTCGGCAAAGAACCGGCGCGTGCCCTGATCCAAATCCTCTTCGCGCCCGTTGTGCTTCTTCACGCTGGGCAAATCGTAAAAATATGCGCAGCTGTGCAGCTCCCGCGACAGGCTGTCCAACGGAAAGCCCGGCTCGCGGCGGGCATGGGGCGTGTCGCACAATAAAAATTCGTGGCCGGCGATGCTGCCGTCGCACCGCTCGTAGATATGATCGGCATCCATCACCAGGCAGATGCCGTTGCGATACCGGGCCAACGCCCGGCCGCCTGCGCTGCGGGCCAGCGCCGCGTAGTGGGCTACCATCTCGTCGTCGGTCAGGCATTTGCCGTTTACGTTGCGCACGTGCACGCCGGGCTGCAGCGCCGCGTCGATACCGTCGATGTACAGCCCCGAATCCACCGAGAACACCGGTCGTTTCAGCAGCGCATAGTAGGCGTGGGCCTTCTGCCGGGCGTTCTCCAGCGGTCGGCCGCCCGTCTCGGGCACATCGGGCAACGCAGACAGCAGCTCCTTCATCCCCACAATGCGGATATCCATGCCGGTCAGCGTCCGGCGCATGGATTGAAGCTTTGCCTCGTTTCCGGTCCCGTAAATCAGTTCCATGGTTCACGTCCTCCGTAGGGTTTGATCCTTTTGCCGCATGCCGCCGCGGCGGCCATGCATCGCCGGACCCTCCCTGCCTGTTATAGTTTCATCGGTTATTATATCATCCCCGCGCACCGCTCGCATCCTCTTTTCTGTCTTTGCGGCATTTCTCTATCCGGCGCCGCGCGCCGTCGGGCACACGGTTGCCTCCTTTCGCCTCCGGGCGCTTTGCGGCCTATTTTCCCTTTTACATTTTTTGCGCACAAAGCCCTGCGCTGCGCCGGCATTTGCCGGCTTGCTGCCTTTTTTCAGGAAACGCTTCTTTGCCGGTTTTGCCCAGCGGCAAAGTGCCCTTTTGCCTTGACACTTTCTGCTAAATAGCCTTATAATTAGTGCGGTACAGAATTGCTTCTCTCGACCATAATAAGGATAGGGACATTGCAATTTTTCCAACACACAAAGGAGGTCCTATCATGGGCAAAAAAATGACCATCGATGGGAATACCGCTGCCTCCCACGTCGCATACGCGTTTAGCGATGTGGCAGCGATCTATCCCATCACCCCTTCTTCCGTCATGGCCGAAGTAGCCGACACCTGGTCTGCCTACGGTCGTAAGAACCTGTTTGGCCAGGAAATGAAAATTTCAGAAATGCAATCCGAAGGCGGCGCCGCCGGCGCGGTCCACGGAGCTTTGGCCACCGGATCGCTGACCACGACGTTTACCGCCTCCCAAGGCTTGCTGTTGATGATCCCCAACATGTACAAGATCGCCGGTGAGAAGCTTCCTGCGGTGTTCCACGTCAGCGCCCGCGCGCTGGCCACCCACGCGCTGAGCATCTTTGGCGATCACAGCGACGTGATGGCTTGCCGCCAGACCGGCTTTGCCATGCTGGCCGCGGCATCGGTACAGGAAGTTATGGACCTGGCGCTGGTTTCGCACATTGCCACGCTGAACACGTCTGTTCCGTTCCTGCACTTCTTCGACGGGTTCCGCACCTCGCACGAAGTAGCCAAAATTGAATCCATCGATTACGAAGATATGGCCAAGCTGATGCCCTGGGATAGGGTCAAGGAGTTCCGCGCCCGCGCCATGAACCCTGAGCATCCGCACCAGCAGGGCACCGCCCAGAACCCCGATATTTATTTCCAGAACGCCGAGGCCGGCAACCGGTATTACACCGATGTGCCCGCGGCTGTGGAAGAAGTCATGAAGCAGGTCCAGGATCTGACCGGCCGTGCGTACCATCTGTTTGATTACGTGGGTGCGCCGGATGCCGAGAAGGTTATCATCGCCATGGGCTCGTCCTGCGACGTCATTGACGAGACCATTGCCTACATGCTGGGCCAGGGCGAGAAGGTAGGCGCCGTCAAGGTGCGTCTGTATCGTCCCTTCTCGGCCAAGCATTTTGTCGACGCCATCCCGGCATCGGCCAAGAAAATTGCCGTGCTGGATCGCACCAAGGAGCCGGGCTCGCTGGGCGAACCGCTGTATCTGGACGTCATTTCGGCGCTGCGTGAACAGGGCCGCGATGTCCCCGTCGTCGTGGGCGGCCGCTACGGCCTGGGCTCCAAGGAGTTCACGCCTACGATGGTCAAAGCCGTGTACGACAACCTGGACGCCGCGCAGCCCAAGAACCACTTCACCGTGGGCATTGAAGACGACGTGGCCGGCACGTCCCTGGCGTTGGGCGAGCTTATCGACTCGGCGCCCGAAGGCACCATCGCCTGCAAGTTCTACGGCCTGGGCTCCGACGGCACCGTCGGCGCCAACAAAAACTCTATCAAGATCATCGGCGATCATACCGATATGTACGCCCAGGGTTATTTCGAATACGACTCGAAGAAGTCCGGCGGCATCACCATTTCGCACCTGCGCTTTGGCAAGCAGCCCATCCGCTCGTCGTATCTGATTGACTCGGCCAACTTCATTGCCTGCCACAACACGTCCTATGTGACGCGTTACGATATGGTTTCGGCGGCTAAAAAGGGCGGCACCTTCCTGCTGAACG
>JAQVWW010000066.1 GCA_028709505.1 Eubacteriales bacterium | reverse complement strand
GGCCTATACGCCGTTTTTGCTGGTGGCGGCGGTCTATCTGTATGCGACTACGGTGCTGACATTCTTTGCCAACAAGCTTGAAAGGAGGATGCGTGCCGGTGATTAAAGTAGAAAATCTGTACAAATCCTTTGGCGATCTCGAAGTTCTCAAAGGCGTCAACGCCCACGTGCGGAAATCCGAAGTGGTCTGCGTCATCGGTGCCAGCGGCTCGGGCAAAAGCACCTTTTTACGGTGTATCAACCTGCTGGAGATCCCCACCCGCGGCAAAATTTACATCGAGGGCGTAGAGCTGCTGGAGCATCGCCGCCAGATCGACAGGCTGCGCCAGAAGGCGGGCATGGTGTTTCAGCAGTTTAACTTATTCCCCAACATGACCGTCGTTGAAAACGTTATGCTCTCGCCGGTGCAGGCCCGCAAGCTGCCCAAGGCGCAGGCGCGCGCGAAGGCCGACGAGCTGCTGGCCCGGGTGGGCCTGTCCGACAAGACCAACGAGTACCCCAGCCGCCTCTCCGGCGGCCAAAAACAGCGCGTGGCCATTGCCCGGGCGCTGGCCATGGACCCGGACATCATGCTCTTTGACGAGCCCACTTCGGCATTGGATCCCGAGATGGTGGGCGAGGTGTTAAGCGTCATGAAGCAGCTGGCCCAGGAAGGCATGACGATGGTCATCGTCTCCCACGAGATGGGGTTTGCCCGTGAGGTGGCCGATCGGGTACTGTTCATGGACGAAGGCGTTATCGCCGAGGAAGGCCCGCCCCAGCAGATTTTCCAAAACCCGCGCCAGGCCCGCACCCGCGATTTTCTGGCAAAGGTGCTTTAAGGAGGGCATATGAGAAGCGCGTTATCCGTCTATTTGGGCATTTTTATTCTGCTGCTTATCCCGCTGGTTTGCCTGCTGGTGGGCGGCATCCTGGCCAAACGCCGCCCGCGTAAGCTGCGCCTGCGCAACATCGTGCTGGGCGCCGCCGGCATCGCCGCGCTGACGGCGCTGTGTTTGAGCCTGTATTTTATCACCATCAACCGCCAGCCCCGGCTGGTTATCCACCGCGTGTTTGCCGGCATTCAGGCGGGCGATGTGTCTGTGCTGGTGGAAAAGCGGCTGCTGACCACCGCCTGCTCCCAGCAGGACTTACCCGGCGTAACGGCGGACATCGCCCAGGCAAAAACCTTCGGTATCGGGCAAAAAACGCTGTCCGCCGGCGGCAATACCGTCTATGTGGTGGTGCCCGACCAGGCCGTCGATCGCGCGCTGCTGGTCGAAGTCTACGAAGCGCCGGGGCAGAGCACCGTCGTGTCGCTGCATCTGGTGGAGGGCGACGAAGCCGGCGAGCTGATTGCAAAGGATACGTTCCCGGCGTTTCATTAGCGGCTAGCAACGTAAAAAGCGGCCCTACAGGCCGCTTCCGAGTGACGAAAGACCCTCTATGGTTTGACTTTTCGGTTATAAAAGTGTTTTTTCTCACTGAAGCGACATGTGATAAGAGGCTGAAAATCCTCGACACCATTTCGCCCCTATGACGTGTCATGGGGGCGAAATGCTTGTCATAAAAAGGCCCTAGGACCCTTTTTGACAAACAAAAGCGGCCATGCAGGCCGCTTTTGCTGTTGGACAAAGACCTTTACTGGCCCCGTCTTCCCATCTTGGTGCAACAGGCATATGCTGTACGCATCTTTTGCGCTACAAACGCTTCCGGAAAGGCGTCTGCCGGGACAAGGGAGCTCAAAAGGAGCCGCCTCCTTTCAAAACGTGCCCGGCCGGCACCCGCAGAGGTAGAAAAAAACGGCCCACAGGCCGCTTTTGCTGTTGGACAAAGACCTTTACTGGCCCCGTCTTCCCATCTTGGTGCAACGGGCATATGCTGTGCGCATCTTTTGCGCTATAAACGCTTCCGGAAAGGCGTCTGCCGGGACAAGGGAGCTAAAAAGGAGCCCGGACGGCGCCCGCAGAGGTAGAAAAAAGCGGCCTGTGGGCCGCTTTTGCTGTTGGACAAAGACCTTTACTGGCCCCGTCTTCCCATCTTGGTGCAACGGGCATATGCTGTACGCATCTTTTGCGGTACAAACGCTTCCGGAAAGGCGTCTGCCGGGACAAGGGCGCTAAAAAGGAGCCGCCCCCTTTCATAACGCGCCCGGACGGCGCCCGCAGAGGTAGAAAAAGCGGCCTGCGGGCCGCTTTTGCCGCAGGGTTTTGTCCGCCACCACGCAATAATCTTTCACTTCGGTGCAGCCCGTCCCCGGCGGCGAACACGCCATAGCACCAGGCCCGCAGCGCCCGCACATCCGGCGGCAATGGCCCCGTGGTACCAGCGCAGCGACGGCATCTGCCGCTGGCGCCGGTCCGCCGTCAGATGGGTATCGGCGGCGTCCTGGGCCGCCTTTGCCCCGTATTGCTCGGCCGGCTGGGCCGATTCAACCTGATCCGTGCCCCGTACCACGCCGCCGGTATCGGCCATGGCTGAATCCTCGGCGGTATCGCTTTCCAGAGCCGCCTCTTGCATCATCGGCTGCGCCAGCCGCAGCTGAGCGCTTTGCCCGGGCAGGTAGCGAATGCCGGCGTACAGCAGCAGCGCCGCCGTCAGCGCCGCCGCGGCGCCCACCGGCAGCAGCAGCGGCAGCGGCCGTCGCCGGGGCAATTGCCGGGCCGCGTCTATCAGCCGCGTGCGCAGCGCCGCCGGCATCTGCGGCTCCGGTAGTTGCCCCAGCGCACAGGAAAGTCGTTCCTCGGCCTGCAGCGCCGCGCGGCACGAAGCACAGCGCTGCAGATGCCGCTGCATCCGGCGCATATTGCGCGGGCTTAAGGCGCCCTCTTTATAAAAAAATAATTTTTTTTGGTTCCGGCGGCAGTTCATCTTTGCGTCCTTCCTTGCCCATTGGACGTATCTTCGCTGCCAATGGTTCCTTCTGCCTGGTAGCTTTGCCGCAACTGGGCGCGGGCACGGTTCAGCCGCGAACGGACGGTGCCCACCGGTAGCCGTAGCGTCTGCGCGATCTCGTCGTAGGATAAGCCTTCTATCTCGCGCAGCACCACAATGGCGCGGTGCCCGTGGGAAAGCCGCCCCAGCGCCGCCTGCAGCGTCTGGCGCTCAACGCTGCGCTGTTCAAAGCCCGGCTGGCTTATCTGCCGCCCCTTTTCCTGCATCCATTCCAGCGAGGCCGGCGGCGCCTTGCGACGGCGCAGCATATCCCGGCAGGCGTTGAGCGCAATACGGTACAGCCACGTGCCAAAGCTGCTCTGCCCGCGGAAGCGCCCCAGATGCCGCCAGGCTTTGAGCATGGCCTCCTGCACGGCGTCCTGGGCGTCGGCGTCGTTGCCGCACATGCGCAGGCACAGCGCGTAGATGCGCGGCGCCTGTGCCAGGTACAGCTGCGTGAACGCGTCGCCGTCGCCATTTTTTGCCTGCTCGATGAGCAGGCGCTCGTCCTGCGTCATTGGTTTCGCTCCCCATATGGGCGGTTGTCCGTATCGTCGGCACCGTCGCTGTCCAGATCGCTGCGCAGCTGGGTGCCAAAGGATACGGCGTCATGCCCGAACTTCTGCCGGATGGCATCGATGGTATTTTCAACCCGCTCCTGCTTTTTACGCTCCCACTTGGCGGCGGGCCGCAAAAATGTCAGCTGCTCGCCGGCTTCTTCGGCGCTCACCAGCTGCAGGCCGGTCACCGTCAGCATGCGGATGGGGCTGTCCATGCTCCAGTTTGCCCGCACCAGATCCAGCGCCGTCTCAAACAGCTCCCGCGCCAAAGCTGTGGGCGCTTCCAGCGCCTTTTGCCGGGAAATGGTCTTTAGGCTGGGGTTTTTGATCTGTACCTGCACCGTGGTGCATTTCATGCCGTAGCCGCGCAGGCGGCTGGCCACCTCGTCGCACAGCGAAATAAGGCCGATGCGTAAGTCCTGCTCGCCGGTCAGATTACGCCGGAACGTCATGCCGTTGCCCACCGATTTGATTTCCCGCTGATGGTCGGCACGCAGCACCGGGCTATCTTCCCAGCCGTTGGCATAGGCGTGCAGCGTGTCGGCCATCTTGCCCAGCTTGCGGCGCAGCGCGTCCACCGGCGCAACCGCCAGCTGCCCTATCGTATGGATGCCCAGCTGGGCGAGGGCGGCGCGGGCGGTGTCCCCCACGTACAGCAGCGCGTCCACCGGCAGAGGAAATAAAATCTGCTCAAAGTTATCGCGCGTAATCTCGGTGGTGGCGTCGGGCTTTTTATAGTCGCTGCCCAGCTTGGCGAATATTTTGTTAAACGATACGCCCACCGACACCGTAAGCCCCAGCTCCTGGCGCACGGCGGCGCGTATCTCGTCGGCAATCTGCCGCCCGGTGCCAAAAAGATGCAGGCTGCCGGTCACGTCCAGCCACGACTCGTCGATGCCAAAAGGCTCTACCTGACCGGTATACCGGCCGTAAATGGCGTTGACCAGCCGCGAGTAATAACTGTATTCGCCGTGGCGGGGCGGCACCACCGTCAGATCCGGGCATTTTTTGCGAGCCTGCCAGATGGTCTCGGCGGTGACGACACCGGCGCGCTTGGCCAGCTCATTTTTGGCCAATATAATGCCGTGGCGGTCGTCCTGGCTGCCAGCCACCGCCATGGGCACCTGTCGCAGCGCCGGGTTGTGGATGCACTCCACCGACGCATAGAACCCGTTGCAATCGCAATGCAGTATGGTGCGTTCCAACGCCGCCGCCTCCTTTTTAATAAACGTTGTGGCCGGGCAGATGCCTAAAACGTACGCGGCTGCGGCGTGTTTAGCCGACATGCCGCGGCCGCCGCGCCGCTCTTTTCATACCCGCGGGCGGGCGCCGGGAGCATCCGCGCCGGCGCCTTGCGGTGCATGGGCTGCCCCGCGTTTTGCCGGTTTGGCTATGCTTTATCTTACCATGGAAGGCCCGACAAAAAAAGTCCGTCGCACGGCGCGCGCCGGAATAGGCGAAAAGTTGGCCGCCGCGCTTTTATCACGGCAATATTTTGCGGATAGGGCGCGCCGGCCATCGCTGTCTTACACGCTTTGCCAACAGGTGCCAGCCGGCGCGGGCCGAGCCTACCGCCTATCCACAGCCAAATTTTGTCGACCGCGCTTGCCCCGCGTCAATCCGCCGCGTTACGCCCCTTCCCACACATACGCCGCGTCTTCAAACAGGCAAAACGGATGCCCTGCCGGGTCAAAGAACACCGTTACCCCTTCCAAAAACTGCTGCGGGGCCAGCACAGCGCCGCAGCGCAGCGCATGCTGCGTGGCCTGGGGCAGGCTGGCCACCAAAAAGTCCAGATGCAGCATTTTCTGCTGGCAGGCCGGCTCTTCGGGCCACACCGGCGGCGTATAGTCGTCCTCGCCTTGAAAGGACAGCCCCGTTCCGCCGGCCGGGTCGCGCATCAGCACCCAATCGCCGTCCTCAACCGTCTTATCCCAGCCCAGCAGCTGCGCGTAAAAATCCGATAGCGCCCGGGCATCCCGGCAATCCACAACGACAGTTCTCAGCTTGATTTTCATCGATATCCTCCTTACAACCTGCATACCGGAAAAAACAGGTAGGTTTCGCCGCTGCGCGCGCAGGTAAACTCGTGCACGGCGCCGGCCAGCGGCAGTTGGTTCTCACGCAGGTAGGCAATGCCCCGGGCAAACGTGTCCGGCCCGTCGTTTTTGACGCGGCGGTATTCGTAGGCCGGAATGATCCATTTGGTCCAGCCCGCCGGCGGCTGGCTGTCGTCGGCCGCTTCTATGCCGGCCAGATAAAGCCCCTGGGAAAAGTCCTGCTGCCAGGGCAAAAAGCTGCGGGAAAAGTCGGACATAACGCCCCACACGCCTGCCAGATCCCCCTGTTCATTCCGCTTGGCCAGCGCCGCCACTTCGCCAAAGCGGGCGTTGGCCTCGTCCCATAGGCGCCGGACGAAGCCTTGCCCATCGGCGGTGGAACCCTCTATGCCGATGACCGAAAATTGTTCTTTCACGCACGTCTGTATTTCCATAGGCGCTCTCCTTTGCATATCCATTGCCTCCATTGTATCACCGACGCCGGGTCACTGCCATTTCCAATATCGCGGCGCCGGTACGGCCGGCTGCGCACAAAAGTGCCGGGCAGAGACACCCCCTGCCCGGCATTGCCGTGGCCGTAAACAAACCCGCCGGCGCTTGCCCGCCTGCCCTGTCGCGGCAAATGCCCTGCCGCGCGGCAAAGCGGCACGCGGGCCGGCGGCAACGCGATCCTCGGCCAAACAAAACCGGGCACAGACAATGGCCTGTGCCCGGCGGATGCGTTTTTTGACGATGACACTCTCAGGAGCGTCCCGGCATCAATAGTTTTCGGCGCGTACCTGGAAAAAGCTCTGGCTGTATTTGCATACCGGGCAGACCTGCGGGGCCTTGTTGCCCATCACCAGATGGCCACACATGCGGCACTCCCACATGACCTGCTGGCCCTTTTCAAACACGGTCTGCATCTCGACGCTGTTAAGCAGCGCGCGGTAACGCTCTTCGTGGGACTTTTCGATGGCGCCCACGCGGCGGAAGCGCGCGGCCAGCTCGGCAAAGCCTTCGGCTTCGGCGTCGTTGGCAAAGCGGTCGTACATGTCGGTCCACTCATAATTTTCGCCTTCGGCGGCGGCCAGCAGGTTGGCGGCGGTACCGCCGATGTGGCCCAACTCTTCAAACCAAATGCGGGCGTGCTCCTGCTCGGTACGGGCGGTGCTCAAAAAGATTTCAGCCAGCTGCTCGTATCCTTCGCGCTGGGCCAC
>JAQVWW010000065.1 GCA_028709505.1 Eubacteriales bacterium | reverse complement strand
GTGGACGAGATGCCCCTCATCGCCGCCATCGACGCAGACGGCGGCAACCTTTACGAAACCGGCCCGCGGGAAAACACCTTTGTCATCCGCCCCACCCGCGCCCAGGAGGCCGGGCAGGTGATGGAGCTTTATCGGCAGACGCTTTTGTGGATGCGTACCGTGGGGCTGGGGCAATGGGACGAAAATTATCCCAATTCCCAGGGCCTGCACTGGGATATGGAGCACGGTAACGCCTTTGTGGCGGTGCTGGGCGGGCGTATCGTCGGCGCGATGACGCTGGACGATACGGTCGAAGAGCAGTATGACGCCATCGACTGGCAGGTGCGCGGCCCCATACAGAGCATCCACCGCCTGTGCGTCCATCCCGACGCCCAGGGCGGCGGATATGCCGCGCGGATGGTGCGCTTTGCCGAGGCGCTGGCGATACAGCGCGGCGCGGCGGCGATACGGCTGGATACCTGCAGCGACAACTTGCGCGCCCGGCAGCTGTACCTCAACGCCGGGTACGTACAGCGGGGCACCTGCGTGTTTCCGTCGCGGCCCGAGCTTACTTTCATCTGCATGGAAAAAAAGCTGTAATCTCTTCAAAAAGTTTCCAGATAAGCAGCCGAATATTGGAATCAAACTCCTGGGCGTTTTGGCAGATACTAAAGCTGAAACGCAAAGGAGTTTTTGATGATGAAACGGATAACAGCCATTGTACTGTGCACGTTGCTTTTGGCGCTGGCCGGCGGCTGCGCCCGGCAGAACGCCAATCAGCCCCAAATGACGCCGCTGCCCACCGAGCGCAACCTGTCGGCCTATCCCAACTGGGTCAATCTGCCGTCCCTCCAAAACGATCGCTGGGCCAATCCCATCCCCGACGTGGTAGAGCGAGTATCGCCGGCGGTGGTGGGGCTGTCGGTATTGACGACGCGACCCCAGGACGATCAGCTGGTCGAAGGCATCGGCACCGGCTTTTTCGTCAGCGCGGACGGCTACGTGCTGACCAACAACCACGTGGCCGGCAACGCCCAGGCCATCCAGGTGGTGTTTGCCGACGGCACCAAGCAGACCGGTCAATGTGTCTGGAGCGACGCGGCGCTGGACTTGGCGGTGGTCAAGGTGGAGGGCGGGCCCTATCCTTTTGTGACGATGGGCGACTCGGGCACCCTCCGGGTGGGCGACGACGTGGTAGCGGTGGGCACGCCGCTGACGCTACAGTTTCAGCACACCGTCACATCGGGTATCGTATCGGCGCTGCGGCGCACGCTCAGCGTGCCGTCGGACAACTATGTGGCGTTTATGGAGGAGCTTATCCAGATTGACGCATCCATCAACCCCGGTAACTCCGGCGGCCCGCTGTGTGACATGAACGGCAGCGTGGTGGGCATCAACACGCTGAAGGTTACCGAGGCCGAAGGCATCGGCTTTGCCATCCCCATCGAAATTGCCGCGCCCATCGTGCAGCGCATCGTGACCGAGGGCAGCTACGAAGCGCCGTATATCGGCCTATACGTGATGGACGCCGAGATTGCCCGTTATTACGGGCAGCAGGTGCAAAGCGGCCTGTACGTCATCAACGTGGACGCCAACGGCCCGGCGGCGGCGCTGGGTTTAAAAGAGGGCGACTGCATCAGCGCCATAAACGGCCAGCCGGTGGACACGGCCCTGGCGCTGCGCAGGATGATTTATTCCTGCCGCGCCGGCGACACCATCGAGATACGGTGGAAGTCCGCCGACAGCCAGGAGCACAGCGCCCGCGTGACGCTGACGACCAAACCCGCCGCCGCATAGCGGTAAAATAATGGCTTGACGAACCGGGGGACGCTGCATATAATAGACATGCTGTGACGCGAGGAGAGTTGTCCGAGCGGCCGAAGGAGCATGATTGGAAATCATGTGTACGGATTTCCCGTACCTAGGGTTCAAATCCCTAACTCTCCGCCACAAAAAATGGCTTAAAACCTAGGGTTTTGGGCCTTTTTTATTTTCTGCACCCCACGAAATACCCCATTTTCGCGAATTTGCGCCAGAGGCTATTCTGACAGCCTTTGCAAAATATCAGCCGATACGGCGGCAACTTGTCTGCGCCCGCTATCATATACATCCTGATATTGCTTGCGCGTAAAAGCTGCGCTACTGTGGCCCATTGCCTCCGCAATCGCGGCATCGTCCACGCCGGCTTGTATGAGGGCCGGAGTTGCTCAGGCGCTTCAAGCCGCTCTTCGCGGCGCTCGAAGTAAGTGAGGAGGAATTACGTGCCAAGAGTACGCAAGAGAACCAAGCTCGCGGCGACAAGACGATGAACGCTTCTGTATCGTCCAATCAGCCCCGGCGCCGCGTTGCGGCATACGCGGGGGTATCCCACTTCCCATCTGGAACAACAGGAGAGCTACCAGGCCCAACGCGAGTATTTTACAAGACGCATTGGCTTACGGCCGGACTGGGAGTTGTGCGGGGTTTTGCGGATAAAGGCCTGTCCATCACTCAAGCGACAAACGATACCGGCAGTATGTGTGGGTGTGCCGCAATCGTTTCCAAGAGGGCGAGTACTGCTCACTCGCGCCGCTGGTATCCGAGATCGATTTGGAGATACGGATGCAATCCTTGGTCATGCGGCTGCCGCCGGGCGGTGCCGGCAACGATACGGCGGGCTGCGCGAAAAAAGAAGGCTCTTACAAGCCTGGAAGCCGCATTGCATGGCGAATATACTTTTTTCTGCCGAAGAAATAAAAAGATGTATCCTAGGCGGCTTGACGGTCGACAGCCAGACCCAAGTGACGTTCGAGCCGGTCAACGAGGCGCGCCATACGTTGCCTTTTAAGCATATACGCGGCCGGAGAAAACCTTAGTAAAACGCAAAAAACCCGCAAAGCCCGGTACGCCACCGAATCTTGCGGGTGTTCAAAACCGTGATGAAAATTATTTTACGCCCAGAGCGCAGGACAATATCATCGTCCGCCGCCCAGCTCAGGCGTATGCTCCAGGAAGATGGTGTATTCGATGGTGCTGTATTCGTGCTTTCCTTCAATTTTCTTCTGGGCCAGCGCCTTGCCCGGCGTGAGCTCCATCCCGGGCATCACCGCCTGCAGCAGCGGATCGTAGTACTCCTGCAGCGCCAGCTGGACCAGGAACTTGTCGCCGGAGGGCACGGTGATGTCGCCGTGGTCGTCGGTCTGATAGGTCAGGTCGCCCGCGCCGAACTGAGCCGCGCCGGCCCACACCGTCAGGCAGCAGGGCAGATGCATGGCCAGGTGGATTTCGGTTGTAAACTCCTTGGTCAGCAGCACCTTGGCGGCGGAGGGATCGGTGGAGGAATAGTGGTCGTAGGTGCCCTGGGCCTCGCCCTTGAACAGCACGTAGCCGCTGTGCGCTTCGTCGGTTTCATCATCCAGGAACTGCTGCAGAGGCAGCTTGCCCTCGCCGGAGGTGGACCATTTGGCAACGCCGTCGCGCTTGTTCATTGTGGTACCCTCAAAGTAGATGGTAAAGGTGCAGGCATCGCTGAGCTGCTGGCGGCGGCTTTGCTTGCCCGCTTCACTCTCGGGCTGGCCGGCGGCTATGCCGGCTGCTTTGTCCGATCCCTGCAGCATCAGCTCCGCCACCATAGCGGTGAGGATGTAGCGGTATTCGTGATCTTTGGCTATGCCGTCCAGCAGATAACGCCAGGCGTATTCTCCGGCCGCGTGCGTCTTTGTAACAAAGGTCTTGAGCCATTCCTTTGCCTGCCCCAGAGGATCGGTCTTGACGGAATCGGGGTTGCCGGCGTAGGCGACGGTGTTATGCCGACGAGTCCCAGGTGCGCGTTTAGGGAGTATACCGCGTAAAAATAGGTTTCCGGCTTTGGGTTATCCAGCGAGATCATCATTTCCAGCTTTTGCAGCGCTCGCTGCGTCAGGCCCTGTATCACCCGGTGCAGATCCATCGCGCGGGCGGCGTCTTCGCGCATCATGGCCGCGCCCAAGGAAATCCATAGCGCGGCGGCATATGTGAGTTCCTCCTTGACGGCGCCGACTATCTGGGCCTCGATTTCCTCCAGTGCGTTGTAGTCGAAGCATTTCAGATCCAGCTTGAGGGGCTTGGGCGGCTTGATCTGCTTATCCAGCAGCTTGCGGGCCTTGTCGTAATACTGGCCGTACAGCTCGTCGGCCTGCCTCATAAACTCGGCATCGTCCGCCGGGTCGCCCGTGGAGGAGTCGGCAAAGGCCGTGCTGAAATGGAACAGCAGCGTCCCGTCCTCTCCCGGCGCAAAGGACGCAGGCACCATGTCGCGGCCGCCCTCGTCGGCGTACAGCAGCACCCTATCGGCACCCGGCCCGGTCACCGTCAGCGTTGCCGGCATGAGGAATGTCAGCCCGTCCGGCCCGAAGCGCACGCCCGATCTGCTCCCCCTGCCGTCGCTTACATCGGTCAGCGGCGTCATGGTGATGGTCGTGGGCACGGCTAGCGCGCCTTGGGGGATGGACACCGTCCAGGTCAGACCCGCGTCGTCGGTGACCGACAGCTGCGCCGCCTTGCCGGTGTACTCCAGGCTGACGGCCCCGGCCCGGTCCACCGTGAAGTCGGCGTCGGGGAATATGGCCCGGATGTCTGCGCGCGTCTCCGCTGCGGCCGCCGCGATCTCCTCGTCCGTGCGCGTCTCCGGCTCGTTGCCCTGGGGCGGGAGAGGTCCTGCCGCCCGGCAGCTGCTCAACAGCAGCGATGCACATAGCATAAGCGCAATGATTTTTTTCGCCATTTTACCCACCCTCGATATAGAGTAGGTGACAGGGAAGGCAGCGGCAGCTTTCCCGATCGCGGGAACACGCAGAAAATAACCGTGGATCGTCATAGAATATAATAACATTAGGCTGCACATCCAGTAAATATGATTTATATCATCTTAATGATCACAGCCTGGTACGCCACCGGACCTTGCGGGTGTTTGTTGCCGTCATCCTTTTGTCCACATGGCCCCGCTGCCGTCTTTGAATAGGAAGGTTAGCTCGGTAGCCGAACACGCCTCGTCAAGATCTGTCAACAGGCTGTCGCGCTTCTTTCGTATCCGCACGAACCGCTCAAGTTCCAACCGCTTGGCCTTGAGCTGCTCGGTGATTTTCGTGACCTCGTCAAGCCGAGTCTTTGCCTTGTCGAACCGCTCCGCCAGGGCGTTGCACTGCCAGACGGTCTTGCGGTATTTGCTGGTGCTGTGCCAAACCTTCGAGCCGTATACACTGTTGCAATCACCGCGGAAAATGCGGTCCGCCAAGCAGCCCGCGCTGGCAAGATAGCGCACGCACTGAGACCATCCCTGATTTTGTGCAAACCTCCGGGGGGTGTAAGATGGAAGCACTTGAACGGAGATTTGAGCATGTGCAGGAAAGACGCACGGACACCGCGGCAGACGCAAGCAGCTGCAGGAAATCATGCAGCAAGCAGGACTTCAGGTCAACAACTATACGCCCGCTGCCGCGGGCGCCTTTGACAGTCCGGGCACGGTTACGCTAAGATGCAGTCAAGCCGGGAAAGGCTCTTTCCGGCTTCCCCGCCCAATCAAATCTTGCTCTGTCTTGTGCCGGTTTTCGACTTTACACAGAATTCGGGATACACTCGTTTCCTATGGTTTATTTTATCAAGCAGTTGTTTTCGGACCATTTTTTGGAATTACACGATAACAAAACTCGCAAACGATAGCTCGAAATGAACCCCCCTCCGGACCTATCATTTTTTTGTATCAAGAAGTCAGCTCAGCTACAAAACCCCCACCATCAATTGATAAAATTCGGTTGATGGTGGTATTATTATCTTATAATAAGATGGCATAACATATTTATGTTGGGTGGGATGACTTGTGAAGAAAGATAGCTCAACCGAAAGCTGGGGCAAAGTTGAAATGACCAACGAATGGATTCAACTTGCGCAAACAAATCCGCACAGAATACATTTTATCATGCCGTTCACCCTTAAGCAGCTTGGAGACGTTTCAAGTAATGTTGTTTTGGATTTAGGTTGCGGCGAAGGCGGATATTCAAGAGAATTGGCGCGAAAGGGTGCGGAAGTCACCGCTGTTGATTGCGCCGAAAACGCAATCAAATATTGCGTTTCTAAAGCCGAGGAAGAACAATTAAAAATTACTTATCATGTACGGAATAGTTGCGATTTATATGATATTGCCGATGATACTTTTGATATTGTTCTGGCTTCTATGATGCTGATGGATTGCGAAGATTTTGAAGGAACGATAAAAGAAATAACACGGGTATTAAAGCCTTCGGGAAAACTGTTCGCAAGCGTGTGCCATCCGTGTTTTCACTATAGCGCCGGTATCGGGCGGCAAGACAAAGGGATTGACAAAAAAGTTGTCGTATCGAATTATTACCATCCAACCGAATGGGAAGCTCCGTTGTCGTCGGGAACCGTAAAAGTTACTTGGAGACACCGAACAATACAAGATTACGTTAAGGCTTTTATTAAATGCGGATTAACGATTACCGATCTGCATGAGCCCGTTCCAACGCAAGAGCAAGCGGCGATAACAGTAAATATTGCTTGGATGCAAAAAATTCCGATATTTCTGTTCTGGGAATTAAAGAAGTAGATATCAAATACGATAAGCATTGTTAGAAACTGCGC
The DNA here is from genome assembly GCA_028709505.1 of Eubacteriales bacterium. GTDB lineage: Bacteria > Bacillota > Clostridia > Christensenellales > UMGS416 > STF2-111. The sequence goes on along the minus strand of JAQVWW010000065.1, from coordinate 177 downwards.
CCGCATGAATGTTAAACACCTGACAACATTCGCCCTTAACGGCTTGCGGCGAAGTATGACAGGGTGTGCAAGATTTGAAATCGTTAAAAGATGCACCGCCCCGAAATCGAGAGCGGTGCATTTTATCAATAGGTAGTACCTTTGCCAGACAAACGCACCAATCTAATGGTTCCTGTT
>JAQVWW010000064.1 GCA_028709505.1 Eubacteriales bacterium | reverse complement strand
CTGGCCGGTCAATGCGTTGACGACGCTGGACTTGCCGGCGTTGCGCCGGCCGAAAAAGCCGATATGCAGCCGGTCGGCCGAAGGTGTGCTGTTTAAGCTCATGCGTGCCTCCTAAAAGCGGAAATCGCGGCTGCCCCGGACAATCTTTTCCAGGTTATCCTGGGCAATGGCTTTGACGCCGGGGTGGGGAATATGCGCCATTTCCCGGGCGATGAGCGCTTCGCCCACGGTGCGGGTGGCCGGCGACGCGTAATCTTGCAGATACTCTTGAAGCGTCATCAGCGCGTTGGGGTGGCAGCAGTTTTGTATCTGGCCGCTTTTGCACAGGCTCATGAAGCGATCGCCGGTGCGCCTTTCGCGGTAACAGGCGGTGCAGAAGCTGGGAATGTAACCCATCTGCATCAGCCAGAGCACCACTTCGTCCAGCGTACGCGTGTCGGCTACGTCAAATTGTTCGGATTTTTCATCCTCTGGCTCGGGGCATGCATAGCCGCCCACGCTGGTGCGCGAAGCGCCGCTGACTTGCGAGATACCCAGATGCAGCACGCGCTCACGGCACTTTTGGCTCTCGCGCGTGGAGACGATCATGCCGGTATAGGGTACCGCAATGCGGATGCAGGCGACGAGTTTGGCGAAAATATCGTCGTTTATGCTGTTATCGAACACGTCCGGGTCGATGTCGTCGGCATGGCGAATGCGGGGCACGCTGATGGTGTGGGGGCCTACGCCAAAGGCAGCCTCCAAATGCTCGGCGTGCATCAGCAGCCCGGCAAACTCGTAGCGGTACAGCTCCAGGCCAAAGAGCACGCCCAGCCCCACGTCGTCGATGCCGCCGGTCATGGCCCGGTCCATCGCTTCGGTGTGATAGGCATAGTCGTGCTTGGGGCCGGTGGGGTGCAGCTTTTCATAGCTTTCTTTGTGATAGGTTTCCTGGAACAGAATATACGTGCCGATGCCCGCGTCTTTAAGTTTGCTGTAGTTCTCCACGGTGGTGGCGGCAATATTGACGTTCACGCGGCGGATGGCGCCGTTTTTATGCTTGATGCCGTAGATGGTCCGGATGCTTTCCAACACGTATTCGATGGGATTGTTAACCGGGTCTTCGCCGGTTTCCAGTGCCAGACGTTTATGGCCCATATCCTGCAGCGCGATAACCTCGTCGCGGATTTCTTGCTGGGTCAGCTTTTTGCGGGCGATGTGTTTATTTTTATAGTGATACGGGCAGTATACGCAGCCGTTGACGCAATAGTTGGACAGGTACAGCGGCGCGAACATGACGATGCGGTTGCCGTAAAAATCCTTTTTAATCTGCTGGGCCAACGCGTAGATTTCCTGGTTTTTTTCATCGATGTCGCAATCCAGCAGCACGGCGGCGTCGCGGTGGGAAAGCCCTTTGCGCTGGCGGGCTTTTTGGATAATTTCGTCAATCAGAGCGGCGTTATGCCGGTTGGCGTGCGCATATTCCAGCGTCTCAAGGATTTCAGCGTGGTCGATGAACTCTTCGGCTTTGGAGGATTTTGGGTCATACATGGTGGGGTCATTTCTCTTTAAGGGCAGGGGAAACCCCTTTCCTTTCAGTTGGTTGGATTGGATGTAACAGGATAATCTCCGCGGTGGGTCACCACCTGGTAGCCGATGCTCTGCATGCGTTGGGCCAGGCAGGCACGGCACTCGGCGGCTTCGTCGCCCGTGCAGATTTTGTTGTCGTACAAGAGGTATTTGCCGCGCACATCCCGGGGAGACAGATTGGGCATCACCACGTTGGCGCCGGCCAGGATACCCTTCTCGCGGCCCAGCGGGTGTATGGTGCCCAGCGCCGTGGTGGCGGGCAGCAGCACTTTGGGCAGCATCAGTCGGATGATACCCAAAAGGAACAGCGTCAGTTCCAGCGAGCCTGCGGGTTGGGCGGCAAAGGGCGTGTTATGGTGGGGAATGAAAGGGCCGATGCCCACCATGTGCGGGTTAAACGCATGGAGGAACAGCAGGTCGTCGGCCACGCATGCGGCGCTCTGGTAGGGCGAGCCTACCATAAAGCCGCAGCCCACTTGATAGCCAATGTCCTTTAAATCCCACAGGCAGCGCTGCCTGTTTTGAAGGGAAAGGTCGGCAGGGTGCAGTTTGCCGTAGTGCGTCGCGTTAGCCGTCTCGTGCCTGAGCAGATAGCGGTCGGCGCCGGCATCGAAATACGCCTGATAGCCTTCCCGGTTCTTTTCCCCGGCGGACAGCGTGACGGCGCAGTCGGGATAGCGCTTTTTAACGGCCCAGACGAGGGCGCATAGCTTCTCATCGGTGTAATAGGGGTCCTCGCCGCCCTGCAGCACGAAGGTGCGAAAGCCCAGCGCGTAGCCGGCGTCGCAGCAGTCCAGAATTTCTTCGGGCGTCAGCCGGTAGCGCTGGGCATGGGCGTTGCTGCGGCGCAGGCCGCAGTAGTAGCAATCGTTTTTGCAGTAGCTGGTAAACTCAATCAGCCCGCGGACGTACACATCCCGGCCGTAATGGCGCAGGCGCACGTTGCGTGCCCGTTCGAACAGATACTCATCCAGCTCCGGGGTGCGGTTTTCCAGCAGCCGGATAAACTCCGTATGGGTCAGCAGGTGCTCCCGCTCCAACTTATCGATTAGGCTCTTCATGGGCCTCCTCCGCAGCAGGCGGCAGCTTGCTGTACACGGCCTTGGCCGTCACGCCGGGCAGCATGCCCAGCTTGCCCGATAAAGCGCTGATGGCATCGCCGGGCGCATCCAGCGCGATGCTGATGATGCTGACGCCGCGCTTGGGATAGGGCAGGCCCATCCTGCCGATGATGTACCGGCCGTACTGATGTAGAATGTCGTTTAAGCCGGCCACCGACGCCGGATTTTCAACGACGATGCCTATCAAAGCCACTCTGGTTTCCATATTGTCCATCCTTTCCAATAAAAAAAGCGCCCGAAAAGGCGCGGATAAACAGACCCATCCTATTTGCCTTCTCTCTTAGAAAAACCTTTGAGATAAGAAATGAAATTTTTACGATTTGCCGAAAGAACGAGTCTCGCGGCTTATCAACTGCACTATACTACATTGATGAAAAAATATCAATCTTTTCCTTGGAACGACTAAAAAAAAGGGGAAAAAGCGTTTAAGACGGCAAGGGGAGGGCACCCATGAAACCACACCGCCGCAACATGACCGGCGGGCAGGCAAAGTGGATAAAAAACCCGGGCAACCTTTTATGGTTGCCCGGATAGGGTACCCGGATAATCTTACGTGCGGTAAGCGCCGTTGATTTCCACGTAGGCATGGGTCAGGTCGCAGCTGAGCATAAAGTCATGCCCGTCGCCCTGGTGCAGCTCCAGCCGATAGAGCACCACGTCCTTCTCCAGCTCTTTTAGCGCCGCGTTCTCGTCAAAGGGCAGCGCGCAGCCGTTCTCATATACCTTCAGGGCATTGATGTAGATATCCACTTTGCTCGGGTCGAACCGAGCGCCGGAATAGCCGGCCGCTGTAAAAATTCGTCCGCAGTTGGCGTCCTGTCCGTAGAGGGCCGTCTTGACCAGCGGCGACTTGGCCACAGCCTGGGCGATGGCAAGCGCCGCGGCATCGCTGGGCGCGCCGTTTACCTGTATTTCCATCAGCTTTGTGGCGCTTTCGCCGTCGGCGGCCAGCATGCGGGCAAGCTTCAGGCACATATTGCGCAGCGTCTCCAGGAACACCGAATATTCGGGCTGCCCCTCTTCGATGACAGGGTTGCCGGCAAGGCCGTTGGCCAGGATGACCACCGTATCGCACACGCTGGTGTCGCCGTCCACCGAAATGCGGTTGTAGCTGCCGTCGGCTGCCGCCTTGAGCGCCGCTTTCAGTGCCGTCGCGCTGATGGCGGCATCGGTGGTGATGACCGATATCATCGTAGCCATATCGGGGTGGATCATGCCCGAGCCTTTAGCCATGGCGCCCAGCGATATGGTTTTGCCGCCGCCGACGCATTGGGCGGAAACTTCTTTGCGGACGGTATCGGTGGTCATGATGGCTTGGGCTGCCGCCGACCCGCCCTGGGCGCTTAACGCCGGCAGCGCCAGCGAAATGCCCGCCTGAATTTTATCCATGTTCAGCGGCACGCCGATGACGCCGGTAGAGGCCGTCAGCACCTGCTGTGGCGAACAGCCCACCGCCTGGGCGCCCAAGCAAGCCATTGTCAGCGCGTCGGCATCGCCGCGCATGCCTACGCAGGCGTTGGCGCAGCCGCTGTTGATGATCACGGCCCGGGCGAGCCCCAGCGCGCTGTGCCGGGCACACAGCTGCAGCGAGTGGCCTTTTACCACATTGCGGGTAAAGATGCCGGCACATTTGGCGGGGACATCGGACACCACCAGTGCCAAGTCGGGGTTGCCATTTTTCTTAAGGCCGCAGGCCACGCCCGCCGCGCGAAAGCCCTGGGCGAAGGTTACGCCGGTCGCCATATCAATGCCCTCCAAAATGCTTATTTATGCAATTATATAAATATTATTCAGGAGTATAGCACAGCATCCGGCAAAATGCAATTCTAATTTGCGGCGAATTGCTGCGTTTCATCGGCGGTGATGGCGCCATCGCGTATGGTTATGATGCGCTGGGCTGAGGCGGCGATGCCCGGATCGTGCGTAATGAGAAGGATGGTGTTGCCCTGGGCGTGCAATGCCTGCAGGATGCCCAGCACTTCGCGCCCGGCGGCGCTATCCAGGTTACCGGTGGGCTCGTCGGCCAATATGAGGTTGGGCCGCGTAACCAACGCCCGGGCGATGGCCACGCGCTGCTGCTGCCCGCCGGACAGCTGTGACGGCGTGTGGTCCATCCGCTGGGCCAGCCCTACCAGCATCAGCGCCTGCATGGCGCGGTTGCGCCGCTCGCCGCGGCTGGTACCGGTGTAGATCAGCGGGAGTTCGACGTTCTCCAGAGCAGTATAGCGCTTTAATAAGTTGAATCCCTGGAAAATAAAGCCGATCTCGCGAGAGCGCAGCATGGCCAGCTGGTCGGTGCTCAGCTTGCTCACCGGCTGGCCGTTAAGGTTGTAATCGCCGCTGCTGGGTAAATCCAGGCAGCCGATGATGTTCATCAGCGTCGATTTTCCGCTGCCCGAAGGGCCGGTAATGGCCACGAACTCGCCGCTTTGGATGCGCAGCGAGACGTTCTTGAGCGCTTGCAGCGCCTGGGCCGCCGGATAGATTTTGGTAATGTGGTTTAGTTCAATCATATGCCGCACCTATTTTTGCTTATTGTGCGTATATGGCGCCAATTTATTGCCGAAAAGCGCCTTGCAAAAATATGAAACGCTTTTGCACCGGTTGGAAAAGATAGCCATGAAAAATTAAATGGTCAAGCCGTTTGTTTCAGATGGCTCAGATAGGCAGTTCTATCAACAACCAACCAGCAAGGCCGTATGTTTGAGAGAGCTTAAATAGAGGATGTAACAAAAGCAACAGCCAGGCTGCCCCGTTTCAGGCGATCCGGGCGGGCAACGGAACAAGAAACCAAGGGTCAGGCCGCTGGTTTTATAATGCGTTACACGATTCGCCAGGTTACCCGTTCCGAGCGCAAGACGTGCCGGGGACGCCTGCGTACCGCCATAGTAAAGCACTGGCCACCCTCACAGGAGCGGCTATTATTGGCCGCACAGCGCTTGCATTGCCAGCACATAACCGGCAAAACCCAGGCCGCTTATCTGCCCTAAGCAGCCCTCGGCGGTGACCGACGCCCGGCGAAACGCCTCGCGGGCATGGATATTGCTGATGTGCACCTCTATGACCGGCAGCGCAATGCTCTTGATGGCGTCCAGCAGCGCGATGGAGTAGTGCGTGTATGCGCCGGGATTGATGACGATGCCGTCAAAGGTACCCGGCGACGCCTGTATCCAGTCGATGAGCTGGCCTTCGTGATTGCTCTGGCGGATTTCCGCTTCGACGCCCAGCCGCTGCGCGCCGGCGGCGATGACGTCGCACAGTGCGGCATAGCTTTGGTTGCCGTATATCTGCGGTTCGCGGCTGCCCAGCATGTTGATGTTTGGCCCGTTTAGCACCAATAGTTTCATAGCGTTTCCTCCTGTAGCAGCGCGGCAATCTGCCGCGCCGTGTGCTGTGCGTCGGCGGTTACGGGGATGGCGGCATGGCAATAGTCCTGATAAAGGCACCGGCGGCGGCGCTCCAGCGCCCGCACCCGCTGCGGATCGCCGCCCAGCAGCGGGCGGCTGTGGGCATCCACGTGACCGATGATATCGTCGGCTGGGCGATCCAAAAACAGGATGACGCCCATCTGCGAAAGCAGTTGCATGTTGTAAGGGCGCTCCACCGTACCGCCGCCACAGGCGATGACGCTGTGACGGACATCCGCCAGGCTTTCCACCACCGCCGTTTCACAGGCGCGAAAATGCGCTTCGCCGCGGGCGAACAGCTGCGGGATGGGCCCGAAGCGCCGGACAATCAACTGGTCCACATCTATAAAATCGTAGCCCATCTCGCCGGCCAGCAGCGCGCCGACGGTGGTCTTGCCGCAGCCCGGTAAGCCAATCAGCGATACGTTTTCCACAGGGGCCGCCCAATTTTCGTACAGAGCCGGGATAATATGCGCAAAAGAGCCGTCGTTCCAGATCTCCTGGGCGCGCACGGCCTGGGCGATGAGCATCAGCAGCCCGTCGGCGGTTACAAGGCCGGCTGCGCGGGCCCGGCGCTTCAGCAGTGTTTGGCGGGGATTGTAGATAAGATCAGCCAGCGCTTCAAAGCGGGTCAGCACATCGGCGCTCACCGGCGCGGCGTCGGTATGCGGGTGCATGCCTACC
>JAQVWW010000063.1 GCA_028709505.1 Eubacteriales bacterium | reverse complement strand
CCTGAGGATGGACAGTACGTTGTCGGCAATGTCCTGCTCGTCGCGCAGTGTCTGGCTGCGCACCTTTACGCCGGGGGCGCTCTGCAGCGCCGCCTTGCCCAGCAGCTCCACGCTCTCCACGCTGCGCTCGCCGGCGGGCACCACGCTGATATAGTCCAACAGGGTGCTGCCGTACCAATGCTCATACAGGTCTACAGATAAGTATAGCATACCGTCGTCGCTGCGGGGCGTACGTTTTTTAACGACGCCCACCACCGTCACCTCGTTTGCGCCGATGGTAACCTTCTTCCCCACCACTTGCTGTTGGGTTGGGAACAGCACGGTGGCCAGCGTCTTTTCCAGCACCGCCACCTTCTCCTGGGCATCCTGCTCGTATTCGGTGAAGAACCGGCCCTGCTCAAAGTCCAAGTTCTCCATCTGCGGCAGCGTGTATTGGGTGGCGATAAGCACCGGCTCGGTCGAAAACTCGCCGGCCTTGACGGTGCAGCGCACCTCTTTGGCGGCGCTGACATAGGCCTGCCCGTCCAACTGGCGGGCCAAACCCTGGGCATCGGCGTAGCCAAAAGGCGCGGCGGTCTGCTCCGACGGGTACAGCCAAATGCGGCGTATGCCGATGTCTTCCATCTCCATCTGCACCCGCCGGCTGCCGCCCTGGCCGATGGACAGCACAGCGATGAGCGCCGCTGTGCCAAAGGCGATGCCCACCACCGTCAGCCATACCCTAAGGCGCGCCGCCGCCAAGTTGCGCAGCACCATGCGCAGCGAGTCAAAAAAATACCATCTATTCATAGGTCGCCACCACCCGCGCGCCGGCCTTTACGGTTTCCGGGTGGATGACGACGGCGGCGTCGTGGGTCAGCGTAGAGCGGATTTCCACGTATTCGCCGTCAATGCTGCCGGTCTCCACCGGTACCGCCTGGGTTCTGCCGTTTATCGTCTCGTAAACGTACAGGCTGTTGCCCTGCTGGAACACTGCCGACAGCGGCACCGCCAGCGCCTCTTTGCGCTGGGTCAGTATGCTGATGTTCCATTTGGCGCCATAGCGGTCAAAGTCTCCTTCCTGGTCGGGTTGTATCCTGACGGTGGTCTTGGACGTGCTGCCCAGCACCGTCTCGCCGGTCGTCGTTTCAATGGCGGTGACGGTGCCGTACTGGGGCACTTCGTCTACGATACCGCTGTAGATTTCCACGCGCATGCCCTCCACCAGCCCTGCGGCCTGGCTGTCGCTCAGCTCAGCCTGCAGATAAGTGGTGTCGCCTTTGGCAATCTTCATAAGCGGCGTGCCGGCGGCCACCACTTGCCCGGCGCTGACGTATACTTCGGTCACCCGTCCCGGCGTCGGCGCGCGGTACGTGTACAGCTCCAGCAGGTCGGCCGCCGCCTGCAGGGTAAGGGCTGCCACCTTAAGGCGCTCTTCACCCAGCAGCTGCTGGGCAATCTGCTCGTCGCTTAAGTACTGGCTAAGCAGCGTGGTGCCCACGGCAGAGTTGAATTGCTCCAGGTCCATGCTGCCGGCCTGGGCGCTTAGCAGCGTCGCCTGGCGCGCCTGGCGGATGGCCTGTTCCTTTTGCGCCTGCTGGCTCTTGCGTTCCATCTCGTAAGCCAGCTGGGCCTGCTGGTGTTTCAGGTTCGCCTCGGTGTCGTCTAGCGCCACCAGCGTGGTGCCCAGCGCCACCTGCGTGCCCTTTTTGATGTACACCTGCGTCACTCTGCCGGCCACCGCGGCACTGACGGTACCGGTCTCGGCCCGCACCGACGCGTCGCTTTGCACATATGTCTCAAAAGTATGATGCTGTACCCGCGCCACCCGCACCTGCGTAGGCAACGCCAACGCCCCGATTACCATGGCGGCGACGACCAGCACGCCGCCGCCGGCCACCAAATATTTCCTTGTGTTTCTCTTCACCGCGCTTCACCCCATCTATCGTTCGTGGTTAGTGTGTCAAGAGATTCCAACAGGTATACCGCTAAAAAAATAATGCCGGAAATGACCAATTGCATTTCCGGCATATGTTTTTTTGATTTGGCAAATATTAGGCGTTCAAGTCCTCTTCGGCCTCGGGATCGCCACCCTCTACGCCGCTGATGGCGGCTTTGTCAAATACGAGCTTAACGCGGTCGTGGCCCACCTCGATGGTGATGATATTGTCTTTGATGGCACTGATACGGCCGTAAATGCCGCCAATGCTCTTGACGCGGTCGCCCACTTTCAGCTCGCTGAGCATCTTCTCGCGGGCTTTGCGCTGCTTGCTCTGGGGGCGGATGATCATAAAGTAAAACACCCCAATGAAAGCCACAATAATCAAAATATTGGGCAATAACGCTGCTATGGATTCGGGCATGGATCGAACTCCTCCTTTTTATTCTAACACAAGCTATAATAGGGTATTTTGCGGATGCATGCAACAACTATTTACCAGAAATCACTGTAAAATCACCGTATTATCATAAATCATAGCCATATTCCACAAAAAACGCATCGCGGAACTGCTGCAAACGGTCTTCGGCGACGGCCTGGCGGATTTTTTTCATCAACTGCTGTAGGAAATACAGGTTATGCCATGTGGCCAGCCGCGCGCCCAGAATCTCCTGCGCCTTAAACAGATGCCGCAGATAGGCCCGCGTATAATTCCGGCAGGCATAGCAGTCGCACGCGGCGTCGATGGGCGTATGGTCATGCTCAAATTTAGCGTTGCGGATGTTGATTTTGCCCTGCCACGTAAAGAGCGTACCCATGCGGGCGGTGCGGGTGGGCAGCACGCAGTCGAACATATCCACGCCGCGCAGCGCCCCTTCCACCAGGCAGTCGGGGCTGCCCACGCCCATCAGATAGCGCGGCTTGTCCCGCGGCAGCACCGGGTCGAGCTCCTCGAGCATCTCGTACATCAGCGGCTTATCCTCGCCCACGCTCAAGCCGCCGATGGAGTAGCCGGGAAAGCCGATATCCATCAACTCCCGCGCGCTGCGCCGGCGTAGATCGGCAAAGGTGCCGCCCTGCACGATGCCGAACAGCGCCTGATCGCCGCGCGTATGGGCCTGCTTGCAGCGCCGCGCCCAGCGGGTGGTGCGGGCAAGCGCCTGCTCCACCGCGTCCTTTTCGCAGGGCCATGGCGAGCAGACGTCGAAGGGCATGATGATATCCGCCCCCAGCGCTTCTTCAATTTCTATCACCTTTTCGGGCGAAAAAAAATGGCGCGATCCGTCGATATGGCTTTGGAACAGCACGCCGTCGTCCTGCATCGTGCGCAGGCCGCTTAAGCTAAAGACCTGAAAGCCGCCGCTGTCGGTCAGGATGGGCTTATTCCAGTTCATGAAGCGGTGCAGGCCGCCGGCCTCTTTTACCAGCTGGTGGCCGGGCCGCAGATAGAGGTGATAGGTATTACACAGCAAAATCTCGGCGCCGGTATTTTCCACCTCTTCGGGCGTCATGGCCTTTACGGTGGCCTGGGTACCCACCGGCATAAAAGCCGGCGTGAGGATATCGCCGTGGGGCGTGTGCACAACGCCGGTACGCGCGGCGCTGTGCCGGTCGTTATGCCAGGTTTCAAACGAAAAATTCATGGTTTCCTCACATGTTATAAAATGAGCATGGCGTCGCCAAAGCTAAAAAACCGGTAGTGCAGCTCCACCGCTTCGCGGTAGACGGCCAGCATTTCTTCCCGGCCGGCCAGCGCGCTTATCATCATCAGCAGCGTCGAGTGCGGCAGATGGAAGTTCGTAACCAACGCGTCCACCGCTTTAAACGCATAACCCGGATAGATGAAGATGTTGGTGTCGCCCTGGCCGCTGTGCACGACGCCGTCGGGCGTGGATACCGTTTCCAGCACCCGCGCCGATGTGGTGCCCACGGCCACGACGCGGCCGCCGCCGGCGCGGGCGGCGTTGATGACTGCGGCGGCCTCGGGCGTGACGCTGTAATATTCGCTGTGCATCTTATGCTGGCGGATATCGTCCACCGCCACCGGGCGGAATGTGCCCAATCCCACGTGCAGCAGCACCCGCGCCAGTTTGACGCCGCGCCGCTGCAACGTTTCCAGCAATTCCGGCGTAAAGTGCAGCCCCGCCGTGGGCGCCGCCGCCGATCCCTGATGCTGGGCGTATACCGTCTGATAGCGCTCCCGGTCGGCAAGGCGCTGGTGGATATACGGCGGCAGCGGCATAACGCCCACCCTGTCCAGCGCCTCTTCAAAGCGGCCGTCATAGGTAAAGCGTACGGTGCGCAGGCCGTCGTCACCGGCTGTGATCACCTCGGCGATTAGGTCGTTATCGCCAAACACAAACCGCGTGCCCGGCTGCGCCCGCCGGGCGGGCTTGGCCAGCGCCTGCCAGCTGTCGCCCTCGATGCGCTTGAGCAGCAGAAATTCCATCTTGCCGCCGGTGTCCAACTTGTTCCCCAGCAGGCGGGCGGGGATGACGCGCGTATCGTTGACCACCAGCACATCGCCGGCGCGCAGATACTCCACGATGTCGGCAAACACGCGGTGCTCGCGGGCTTTGGTATCGCGGTGGTAAACCAGCAGCCTGCTCTGATCGCGCCTTTGGACGGGCGTCTGGGCGATAAGATCCTCGGGCAGCTGGTAGTCAAAGTCACAAGTGTGTAGCGGCATGCGTCTATTGCGCTCCTCCAAAAATATCCATCTGCACCACGTCGTCGGCCATCTTGGCCGGCAGCGCGTAGCCCAGATGCTGGTACGCGCCGGCCATGGCCACGCGCCCGCGGGGCGTGCGGTTGATAAAGCCCAGCTGTATCAAATAAGGCTCGTACACGTCCTCGATGGTGGTGGATTCCTCGCCGGTAGCCGCCGAGAGCGTATCCAGGCCCACCGGCCCGCCGGCGAACTTCACGATGATGGCCGTAAGCAGCCGCCGGTCGATGTGATCCAGCCCCAGCTGGTCGATCTCCAGCATGCGCAGGGCGCTGTCGGCCACGTCGTCGGTGATGCGTCCGTCGGCTTTGATTTGGGCATAGTCGCGGGCGCGCTTTAAAATGCGGTTGGCGATACGCGGCGTGCCCCGCGAACGCCGGGCCACATTGCGCGCACCCTGTTCGTCGATGTCCACGCCCAGTATGCCCGCCGAACGCAGCACAATGCGCATCAGGTCGTCCACGCCGTACATCTCCAGCCGGCACATGACGCCGAAACGATCCAGCAGCGGCGAGCTTAACATGCCGGCACGGGTGGTGGCGCCCACCAGCGTAAAGTCCGGCAAGTCCAGCCGGATAGAGCGGGCGCTGGGGCCTTTGCCTATCATAATATCCAGCTTAAAGTCCTCCATAGCCGGGTACAGAACCTCGGCCACGGCGTTGTTCAGCCGGTGTATTTCGTCGATAAACAGCACGTCACCTTTGGCCAGGTTGGTCAATATGGCCGCCAAGTCGCCGGTGCGCTCGATGGCCGGGCCCGACGTGACGCGTATCTGCACGTCCATCTCCTGGGCGATGATGTTAGCCAGCGTCGTCTTGCCCAGGCCCGGCGGGCCGTAGAGCAGCACGTGATCCAGCGCCTCGGCGCGCTGCCGGGCGGCCTGAATGTAGATGCCCAACTGCTCCTTTACCTTATCCTGCCCCACGTATTCTTCCATCCGCCGCGGGCGCAGGCTGACCTCGGTGTCCAGGTCCTCCTCCCGGCTGTAGGACGAAATATAGCGTTCGGTATCTTCCATAAGCCGCAACCTCCCTTAGCGGTTCTTGTCCATCCTGCGCAGCGCGGCCATGATAAGCTCTTCCAGCGTATCGCCCTGGGCCGCCGACACGGCGCGGCTGGCTTCGGGTGACGAATAACCCAGCGCCATCAGCGCCTGGATGGCTTCCTGCCCCAGGCCGGCCCCCACCGTAAGCGGCGGCAGGTCTTGCCCGGCGGCAGTCAGTTCCTCCTGCCCCACCTTCTCCTTTAATTCCAATATCAGCCGCTCGGCAATCTTCTTGCCGATACCGGGCACGCGGGAAAAGGCCCGGGCATCGTTGCTGACCAAAGCGATGGCGATTTCAGCCACCGACATACCGCTTAGTATGCTCATGGCGGCCTTGGGCCCTACGCCGTTTACCGTGATAAGCTTCTCATACATGGCCTTTTCGTCGGGCGTTGAAAAGCCGAACAGCAGCATGGCGTCGTCGCGGACGTTTAAATAGGTATAGACCCGCACCTTCTCGCCGGCTTCGGGCAGAGCCGACAGCGTGCGCGTGCCCACCATAATGCGGTAGCCCACGCCGCCGGCTTCGACCACCACGTAATCGATGCCCTTATAATCCAATCTTCCGCTGATGTATGCGTACATGTGGCACTCCTTTACTGAATCTCAAAGCCCTCCACGCGGCAGCACTGGGCGTGGCAGATGGCGATGGCCAGTGCGTCGGCGGCATCGTCGGGCTTGGGAATGTGATCCATCTGCAACAAAATGCGCACCATCTGCTGTACCTGCCGCTTATCGGCGTTGCCGTAGCCGGTGACGGCCAGCTTAATCTGCTTGGGAGTATATTCGTACAGCTTGCCGCCAAAGGCGTTGCGCGCGGCGATGACGGCGGCCCCGCGGGCCTGCCCCACGGCGATAGCCGTGGTGACGTTCTTGCAGAAAAACAGCTCTTCCAAGGCAATCATATCCGGCCGGTACGTCTCCACCACTTTTTTGATGCCGTCGTGCACGATGACCAACCTGTCGGGCAGCGGCATGCCCGCCGGCGTGGTGACGGTGCCGTAATCCACCAGGCACAGCTTGCCGCGCTGTTGCTGCTCCACGACGCCAAAGCCCACGATAGCCAGCCCCGGGTCTATCCCCAATATGCGCATTGCCTCTCCCATCGTATGTTTGTTCGGTAGTTAAT
>JAQVWW010000062.1 GCA_028709505.1 Eubacteriales bacterium | reverse complement strand
GGCCGCCGCCGCGGCGTGATGGTGTACGTGGTGCAATATAACTACAAACGATAAAACCAAATAAAACGGCCCGGCGGGATGTGCGCAGGGCCGTTTTGTGGTATAATGTTTTCACCCGCCGGTAAAAACAAAGGTTTGGGCGGGGCCGGGGCATTTTATTATGCGATGGTATACGCGGCGCTTGCGCCGCGCCGGCACTGGGCTTGCTTATGGCAGTTATACGCGGCGCTTGCGCCGTACCGGTCGCTTACTTACACCATCCACAACCACGCGCGCGTTTGCAAACAGACGCGGCATATCACTACAACGATACACAAGGAGAGGGACATGGCCAGCGACGTGATGGTCAGCATCATAGGAGAACAGACCAATCCCAACGGCGAAATCAACCGTATCGAAATGATGACGGAAGGGCGCGTATACGAGGATAAGGGCGTGCGCTATATTGAATACGACGAGCAGGAGGCGCTGGGCACCGGGTATATGCGCACACAGCTTTCGGTGGCCGGCGGCGTGATCTCGCTGGTGCGCCAGGGGCAGAACACGACGCATATGGTGTTTGCACCGGGTAAAAAGAGTTATAATACATACTATACGCCGGTTGGCACCATGGAAATGAGCATTTTTCCCACGCTGGTGCATCTGGAAATGGGCGAGGAGGAAGGCGAGGTAGAGCTGGAGTATCAGCTGGAGCTGGGCGGACATTACGCCGGCACCAACATGCTCTCTCTGGTATACCACAAAAAGACGGCTGCGATGTAAGGAGGGATTGTCCGCATGAAGATTACCTGGCTGGGCCACGCAAAAGTGGTGTTGGCGGCGGCTGAGGCCACAGTGCTTATCGACCCGTTCGACGCGTCGGTGGGATACCCGATGGATACACCCAGCGCCGATATTGTGGCGATTAGCCACTCCCATCACGATCATAACGATATCTCTTCGGTACCGGGCACGCCCGAGATCATCAACCAGCCGGGGAAGTATCGCATGGATGGCGTCAAAATCAAGGCGTTTTCCTCCTTTCACGATGGCCAGGGCGGCGCGCAGCGCGGCAACAACCTCATCTTCGTGGTGGAAATGGACGGCCTGCGCATTTGCCACCTGGGGGACCTGGGCCACCTGCCCGACGAAGAATTGCTGCCCTCGCTTATGAACATAGACGTGATGTTTGTGCCGGTGGGCGGACGGTATACCATTGACGCCGCCGAGGCCGTCAAGCTCATCGCCGCGGCGCGGCCCCGTATTGCCATCGCCATGCATTATAAAACCGACGTCTGCCATGTGGACATCGCACCGCTGGACGCACTTACGGACATTGCCGACGTGCGGCATCTTGCCGGCAACACGTTGGATACCCAGGACGAGAGCTTTGCGCAGCTAAGCGGTATCTTCGCGCTGGGCTACCGGCCCGCGTAGCCGCTACGCTGCGCGGGAACAGCGTCTTTGCGCCGGGTTATCGCCGCCGGGTGCGACAGCGCTGCCGTTGCCTGGGCAGGCCTACCCCGCGCCGGGACCGGCACCATTGCGATTGGGCAGAGGAACCGGCAAGGCCATCCGGTAAAACCGGCGAAAGCCGCCAGAAAAAGTGGTGGCTTTCGCTTTTCCCTTTTTGGGTGTAAAATAGAAAAAATTGTGTGTCAAAAGAGAGGTTGAATCGTTGGAAACCATATTGATGGCGGCGAACGACGCCGCCATAACAGCCGCCGTACAGCTGCTGCGCGCCGCGCAGGTGGTGGGTGTGCCCACCGAAACGGTGTACGGCCTGGCGGCAAAGGGCCTGTGCGCGCCGGCGGTGGACGGCATATTCGCCGCCAAAGGCCGCCCGGCGGACAATCCGCTGATTTTACATGTGGCCGATAAGGACCAGGCATTGGAACTGTGGAAGGATGTGCCCCCACTGGCCGAAAAGCTGATGGACGCTTTCTGGCCCGGGCCCTTTACCGTCGTGCTGCCGGCCGGCGATATTGTTCCGGCCAATGTGCGCGCGGGGCTGCCCACGGTGGCGGTGCGTTGCCCGGCCCACCCGTGGATGCGTAAGCTCATTGCCGCCTGCGGCTTTCCGCTGGCGGCACCCAGCGCCAACACCAGCGGCAAGCCCAGCCCCACCACCGCCCAGGCGGTGCTGGACGATATGGACGGGCGCATTGCGCTGGTGGTGGACGGCGGCGCCAGCCGCATGGGCGTCGAGTCGACGGTGGTGGCGGTGCAGGACGACGGCGTGCGCCTGCTGCGGCCGGGCGGCGTCACCTATGAGCAGCTGTGTAAAATTGCCGGCAGCGTCGTGCTGGACGACGGCGTGCTGCAGCCGCTGCCTGCCGATGCCCGGCCGGCTTCGCCGGGCATGAAGTACCGGCACTACGCGCCGCAGGCCCAGGTGACGCTGTACGACGGCCCGCCGCAGGCGGTGCAAGCGACCATTTGCCGCGACTATGACGCCGGGCAGGGCAACACGGTTATTCTGGCGCGGGGCAGGCCGGCGCGCTACGCGCCGCGCCGCTGTTATGACGCCGGCGCCGATGCCGGCGAATACGCCCGGCGTATTTTTGGCCTGCTGCGCCGGGCCGACGACGACGGATACGCGCGGATACTGGCCGAGGTGCCGCCCTGCGAGGGCATGGGCCTGGCAGTGCGCAACCGCATGCTGCGGGCGGCGGGGTTTCGCGTCGTACACGCAAACGAGATTGGCAATGACAAAGGGGAAAAGCAATTATGAAAATAATATTTGCTTGTTCGGGCAACACATGCCGCAGCCCGATGGCCGAGGCGCTGTTCCGCAAAGAGGCCAATGCGCTGGATTTGGCCCAGGTTGAGGTGGATTCGGCGGGCTTGCTGGCCCAAGGCGAGCGGGCGTCCGTTTACGCCGTCGAGGCGTTGCGGCCTTACGGATTGGATATTGACTTTCGCATGTCCAAACAGCTGGATGTGCAGCTGGTGCGCGAAAGCGATTTGGTGCTGACGATGACGCGGGCACAGAAGCAGTATCTGCAGGAAGAACTGCCCACTTATGCCGACATCATCCTGACGCTGGGCGAGTTTGTCGGTACCGGCGACGAGGTCAGCGACCCATATAACCTGGGCAGGGCGGCCTACGAGCGCTGCGCCGCGCAGTTAAGCGTTATGGTAAAGCTGGCCGCCGAAAAGGTGAAGAGCTTTCAGGGATAATTTGCCACGCGGCAACAAAAGGTCAAGTCCAGACAAGGAAAATGCTTGTTTGGGCTTGGCCATTTTTCGTTGAGATGCACATCCATACTTTGCCCGGCTTTCTGCCTTCTCGCCTTTTTGCCACATAGGGACAGCAAAAGACGCGTCTCGGGCGCGGCGGTCTGTCGGCGGCGCCGACGGATTTCTCGCTCGGCAAGCCGGCTTACGTCGGCAGCTTGCGTCTACTCCTCAAGCAGGGGCCTTTTTCATGTTTTGTCGACCCAAAACTCGCCCCTGCAGCCACATCATCGCGCAAACGGCGCGTGTTTTGGTGTATAATGGGTACAATTCTAGCGTACATCAGAAAGGCATGCGATGGAAAAGACAGTGGTCGTGGGTATGTCCGGCGGCGTCGATTCGGCGGTGGCGGCATATCTGATGAAGGAACAGGGTTACGCGCCGGTGGGCGTGTTCATGAAGAATTGGGAGGAACAGCAGGACGGCGTCTGCACCGCCGCCCGGGATTTTGACGATGTGAAGGCCTGCTGCGCCGCGCTGGACATACCCTATTACAGCGTGAACTTCTCTAAGCAGTACATGGAGCGGGTGTTTTCGTATTTTTTGGACGAATACCGCGCCGGGCGCACGCCCAACCCCGACGTGCTGTGCAACCGCGAAATAAAATTTAAAGAGCTGCTGGATATGGCGCTTAAGCTGGGCGCCGGGCATCTGGTTACCGGCCACTACGCGCGGGTAGAATATCATGACGGAGCGTACCGGCTGTATAAAGGCGTAGACGCCAGCAAGGATCAGAGCTATTTTTTGTACATGCTGGGGCAGAACGCGCTGTCCCGCGCCATCTTTCCGCTGGGCGGGATGGTAAAGGGCGACGTGCGCGCCCTCGCCCGCCGTCAGAGGCTGCCGGTGGCCGTCAAAAAGGATTCCACCGGTATCTGCTTCATCGGCGAACGAGACTTTAAGGCATTTTTACAGAACTATTTCCCCGCCCAGCCCGGCGATATGGTAGCGCCCGACGGGCGGATACTGGGCCGGCATGACGGGCTGATGTTCTACACCATCGGCCAGCGCAGCGGCCTG
Organism: Eubacteriales bacterium; assembly: GCA_028709505.1. Taxonomy (GTDB): domain Bacteria; phylum Bacillota; class Clostridia; order Christensenellales; family UMGS416; genus STF2-111. Next base: position 2,684 of record JAQVWW010000062.1, on the reverse strand, counting down.
CACATCGGCGGGCGCAGCGACGCCGGCGGCCAGCCCTGGTTCGTCGTGGATAAAGATATGCAGCGCAACCGGCTGGTGGTAGCCCAGGGCGGCGATCATCCGCTGCTGTTTCACGACGCGTGCACCGCGGGAGACCTGCACTGGACGGCGGGCGGGCCGCCGGCGGCGGAATTTGCCTGTCAGGTGAAGGTGCGCTACCGGCAGAGCGACCAGAGCGCCCGCGCTTACGTGCGGGGGCAGCACATGACGCTGCATTTTGACCAGCCCCAACGCGCCGTCACGCCGGGTCAGTCGGCGGTGGTGTATATCGGCGACGAGTGCGTCGGCGGCGGTGTCATCGACGAACGCTACAACAGGAGGTAGCCATGGCAGACTTGTTTTCGTTCCAGGCCCAGCGCCAGGCGCCGCTGGCCGATCGCATGCGGCCAAAAACGCTGGACGAGTTCGTTGGCCAACAGCATCTGGTTGGCAAGGGCAAGCTGCTGCGCCGCGCCATCGAGGCCGACAGGCTGACGTCCAGCATCTTCTTCGGGCCGCCGGGCACCGGCAAGACGACGCTGGCCTCCATCATTGCCGGCAGCACCAACGCCGCCTTTGAAAAGCTCAACGCCGTCACCAGCGGCGTGGCCGACGTGCGCGAGGTCATCAAGCGCGCCGAGGACAGACTCAAGCTGTACGGACAGAGCACCTACCTGCTGCTGGATGAGTGCCACCGCTGGAACAAGGCCCAGTCGGACAGCATTCTGCCGGCGCTGGAGAAGGGCACCATCCGCTTTATCGGCTCCACCACCGAAAACCCGATGATTGCCATGACGCCGGCCATCGTCAGCCGCTGCCGGCTGTTCCGGTTCGAGGCCATCGAAAAGAGCGACGTCAAGGCGGCGGTGCTGCGGGCGGTGGTGACGCCGGGCATCGGCTTTGGCGATATGAACGTGTCCGTCGACGACGACGCGCTGGAGCACATTGCCAGCGTGGCCAACGGTGACGTGCGCTCGGCGCTCAACGCCATAGAGCTTGCGGTGCTGACCACCGACCCCAACGCCGACGGCGTCGTTCTTATCACGCTGCCGGTGGCCGAGGAGAGCATCCAAAAGCGCGTGATGCGCTGCGACGAGTCGTATTTTTATGACATGCTCAGCGCCTTCTGCAAAAGCCTGCGCGGGTCGGACAGCGACGCGGCGCTGGCCTGGGCGGCTCGCATGTTATACGCCGGCGTCGATCCGCGCATTATAATAAGAAGGGTCATCGCCCACGCGTCGGAAGACGTGGGGCTGGCCGATCCGCAGGCCATGGTGCAGGCGGTGAGCGCCGCCCAAAGTCTGGAGCTGCTGGGCATGCCCGAGGCGGGATTGAGTCTGACGCAGGCCATCGTCTACGTGTGCGAAGCGCCCAAGTCCAACAGCGTCGTCGACGCCCGTGTAAAGGCCATGGAGAACGCCCAGAATGCCGAATACCAGCCGGTGCCGGCGCATCTGCAGGACACCAGCTATAAGGGGGCCGAGCGGTTGGGCGCCGGCGAAGGGTATCTGTACCCGCACGACTTCGACGCGCACTGGATACCCCAGGAATATCTGCCCCGCGATGCCGCCGGCATGCCCTATTACGTGCCCGGTGAGCTGGGATTTGAAAAGGAAATCAACCGGCGCAGGGCGCTGCGCAACAAGGAGGAAACCACATGATTGGTACCGATATCGCCGCAAAAGTACTCTCCCGCGCCCAACAGCGCGGCGCGGATTTTGCCGAGCTATACGTAGAGGATGGCCAGAGCGGCAACCTGAGCATGGCTTCGGGTAAAATTGAAAACTCGGTGTCCAGCCGCACGCTGGGCGCCGGCATACGCGTCATCAAGGGCTTAAACTATGTGTATGTGTACACCAACGACTTAAGCGAGCAGGGGCTGCTCAAAGCTGCCGAACAGGCGGCTGCGGCGCTGCCGGCAGCCCAGGCGCAGCAAACGGATTTGGTGCTGCACCCCAAGGCCATCCGCCAGAACAGTCCCATCCTCGTCCCGATAGCCGGCGTGGCGTTGCCGAAAAAGGCCGCCATCGTCAAGCGCGCCTACGGCGCCGCCAGCGGCTACCATCCGCTTATCAGCCAGGTGCGTGTCAATTACATCGACTGGACCAAGCAGGTGCTGGTGGCCAACACCGACGGCCTTTACGCCCGGGATGAACGCACGTACAGCCGCCTGGCCACGATGGCGGTGGCCGCCGACGGCGGCGAGACGCAGACGGGCTTTGAAGGCCCCGGCGCGCAGATGGGCTTTGAGTTTTTCGATACGCTGGACATCGAAGCGTCGGCGCGGGAAGCCGCCCGCGTGGCTGTGGGGCTGCTCAAAGCCGATTTGTGCCCGTCGGGCCGGATGCCGGTTATTTTAGGCAACGGCTTTGGCGGCGTCATCTTCCACGAGGCCTGCGGCCATCCGCTGGAGGCGGCCTTCGTATCCAAAGGCGAGTCGGTGTTCGCCGGCAAGATGGGCACGCCCATCGCTTCGGCCAAGGTCAGCGCCGTGGACGACGCCACGCTGCCCAACGCCTGGGGGTCGGGCAATATGGACGACGAAGGCAACCCCACCCGGCGCAACCTGCTCATCGAGAACGGCGTACTCAAGAGCTATCTGGTAGACCGCTTAAGCGCACTGCGCATGGGCGGCGCGTCCAACGGCGCCGGCCGGCGCCAATCCT
>JAQVWW010000061.1 GCA_028709505.1 Eubacteriales bacterium | reverse complement strand
ACGATGCGGTGGCGCCGGCGAAAAAACTCGGTGGCCATGTGCCCTACGGTAAAGATGTAGTCCTCGCCGTCGGCGTCGCCGATGTGCTGCATGGCCAGCTTCAGAACGTTGTGGTTGTAAGCGCCGCACATGCCTTTGTCGCCGGCGATGACCAGGTAAGCGGTGCGCTTACCCGGCCGCTGCGTTAAAAACGGGTGGTCGATATCGCCGATGTGCAGCAGGATATCCTTAATGGTGGCGCGGATTCTATCGATATACAGCGCGTTGGCCTCATAGCGGTTGACAGCCTTGCGCATCTTGACGGTAGAGATCAAATGCATCGCCTTTGTGATCTGGCGCGTCTGGCGGATGCTCTGGATGCGGTGCTTGATGTCGTTCATGTTCTGCATGGCTACGCCTGCGCTTCCTTGGCCTCTTCGGGCAGGAAATCCGCCAGGAAATCCCGGGCGGCGGCCTCAATGCACCGGGCGTCATCGTCGTCCAGCCGGCCGGTTCTGGCGATGCCTCGCATCATATCGGCGTAGTGCGTGTGCATATATTCGATAAAACCGGCCTTAAACGCGGCAATCTTTTGAAGCGGCATGTTCAGCAACAACCGATGCGTAACCACATACAGCAACACCACCTGCTCCTCCATGGCCATCGGCGCGTACTGGGGCTGCTTGAGCATCTCGGTTAAGCGTTCGCCCTGCGCCAGCAGCGTCTGCGTGGCCTTGTCCAGCTCCGAGCTGAACTGCGCGAACACGGCCATCTCGCGGTACTGGGACAAATCCAGCCGCAGCTGGCCGGCCACTTTGCGCATGGCCTTGCTCTGGGCCGAGCCGCCCACGCGGGACACCGAAAAGCCGACGTTGACCGCCGGACGGATGCCGGCGTAAAACAGCTCGCTCTCCAGGAACAGCTGCCCGTCGGTGATCGAGATGACGTTGGTGGCGATGTACGACGAGATATCGCCGGACTGCGTCTCGACAATGGGCAGCGCCGTCATCGATCCGCCGCCTTTGGCCTGGGACAGCTTAGCCGCCCGCTCCAGCAGGCGCGAATGCAGGTAGAACACGTCGCCGGGGTAAGCTTCGCGGCCCGGCGGGCGCTTCAGCAGCAGCGACATGGCCCGATAGGCCACGGCGTGCTTGCTCAAATCGTCATAGACCACCAGCACGTCGCGGCCCTGGTACATGAACTCCTCGGCCATGGCGCAGCCGGCGTAGGGCGCGATGTACTGCATCGGCGCCGAATCCGACGCCGTGGCGGCCACGATGGTCGTATACTCCAGCGCGCCGGCCTTCTCCAGCGTATTTATGATGCGGGCGATGCTGGATGCCTTCTGGCCGATGGCCACGTAGATACACAGCACGTCCTTATCCTTCTGGTTTAGTATCGTGTCGACGGCGATGGCGGACTTGCCGGTCTGGCGATCGCCTATGATAAGCTCCCGCTGGCCTTTGCCGATGGGCACCATCGAATCGATGGCCATCAGGCCGGTTTGCAGCGGCTCGTTGACGGCGTCGCGGTCGATGATGCGGGATGCTTCGTATTCGATGGGTCGAAACTTATCGGTATGGATGGTACCTTTGGCGTCCAGCGGGCGGCCCAGCGGGTCGACAGTGCGGCCCAGCAGCGCCAAGCCAACCGGTACCTCCACGACGCGGTCGGTACCCAGCACGCGGGAGCCTTCGCGGATGGCCGACGTGCCGTTGAGCAGCACGGCGCCCACCGCCTGTTCTTCCATGTTAAAGGCGATGCCGTTTACGCCATTTTCAAATTCTAAAAGCTCGCCGTACTTACAGTCCAGCAAGCCGTCTATCGTGACGATGCCGTCGCCGGACTCCAGCACGGTGCCGTAGCGCCGCATACCGCCGGTCTGGCTGGCATCGAACTTGTCCACACTGGCTTTCAGGCCACTGAGGGACTCGCTATACAGTTCCATAATCGCTACTCCTTAGGCCATTGGGCTCAGCTTTGCTGCGTCAGCAGATATTTTTTCATCGCCGAAAGCTTGGCGCGCACGCTGTAATCAAAGCGCAGGTGGTTGACGGTGACGACAAACCCCGCCATCAGCGCCCTGTCCAGCTCCACCTGCAGCGTGACGCTCTGCCCGAAATAGCGGGTAAACCGCTCTTCCACGCGGCGCAGCGTTTCGTCGTCCACCGGGTGCGCCGCAATCAACTTGCCCTCCATGTCAGCCTATCCTTTCCTTGTGCAGGAATTGCTCGATAATATTCTTGCTGTCCTGGGCGCTGACCTCGCGCTCCAGTATCTTGGCGGCGATTTCAACGGCCAGATTGGCAATTTCGTCGTGCATGGCCTGCTTGGCCACTCGCCTCTCCTCGGCCACTTCACGCCGGGCCCGCTCGACGATATCCACCGCCTGCTGGCGCGCCTCGCTCAAAATGGCCTCGGCCCGCTGGTTGGCCTGGCTTCGGCTGTCGCGAATGACGGCGGCGCCTTCGTCGTGCGCCGTTTGCAGCAGTGTGTCGTACTGCTCCTTGGTGGCCTGGGCCGCCTGTTTTTCGGCGTCGATGTCCTCGCGCTGCGCAACAAAGCGCAACTCGCGCTCCTTTAAAAACTTGCGCACCGGCTTATACAGCACCAGCCGCAAAAAGATAAACAGTATGGCAACGTTGATAAGATAGGCCAACACCAGCCTAATATCCAGCCCCAGCATCTAGGATTCCTCCTGCCTTGATTGTCCAGCCGACGTCATGCCGGCACCTGCGCGTTTATACGATCTTCGCCAGCAACATCAGCGCGATAACGAAGCCGTAAATGGCCGTCGACTCGGTAATGGCTAGGCCCAAAATCAGAATGCTGTTGATCTTGCCCGAAGCTTCGGGTTGGCGCGAGACGGCTTCGGCGGCGCGGCCGGTGGCCAGGCTCATGCCGATACCCGCGCCCAGTCCTGTAAATACGGCCAGCCCTGCGGCCAAAGCAATTAAACCATTGGGACTCATGTTACGTACCTCCTGCGCGGATATTCCGCAGCATTTCAAATTTTATTCCACCGCTTCTTCAATAAAAGCGAGGGATAGCGTGATGAAGATGAACACCTGCATACCGGTATGGAACACGGTAAAGTACGCCGACAGGAACGCCGGCAGCACGAACGACAGCGCCGCCACCGAATAGAGCAGCTCCATGACGATCATGCCGCCTAAGATGTTGCCAAACATCCGGCAGGCCAGCGATACCGGCACCGCCAGATCGGTCACCAACTTGATGGGAAAAATGACCGGGCTAGGTGTAGCATAAGATTTTAAACGGCCTTTTATACCCTTCTTCTTGATGCCGTACACCTGTATGAGCACAAAGGTGACCAGCGCCAGGCCAAAGGTACAGTTCAAATCGCTGGGCGCCGGGCGCGCCACGCCGATGCCGATAAGTTCAAGAAAACCGTTCATGCCGATGAAGGCGGCTATCGTAAACATATACGGCGCCAGCTGGTTGCCCAGGCCGTCGCCCAGGCGGCCGATGGTGTAGCGCTGCATGCCCTCCACCATCAGTTCCAGTACGTTCTGTACGCCGGCAGGCTGCTCGCGAAACCTGGGCAGCGCAAAAATGCGGGCCAGCAGCGCCAGCACCATCAGCGCGGCGCTGGCGACCAGCGCCGTGACCAGCGTATTGGTGATGGGCATGCCGCCAAAGAGCGCAATGCCGTCGGGCAGATGGGCCAGCACCTCGGTATCGATGGAAATATTCATATCACTTGCCTTCTCCTTTTGACGACACGTACAGCAGCGCCGCCGCAAAGGCGATGTGCGCCGTAGACAGCGCCACCGCCGCGCTCAGCAGCGCCGGGTTGGATACCCTCCACGCGGCCACCAGCACCAACGCATCCGCCAGTAGCCTCTCCAACAAATACAATATGGAGAAAAGCATCGGCTTGTGCGCCCGCAGCAGACGCCGCCCTATCAAAAATTGCACCAGCCCCACCGCGATACCCACCGCGGCAAAACCTACCACAATCCACATAGGTAACGATTCCTATCCTTTCGTTCGATCCTTGGGAACTTTGATCACCTTGGGGCAAAGTGTCCGACCGGCGCTGCGCAGGGCCTCTTTCATGAGCGTCCAAAAAGCATGTTTCCAAACGAACGACACGTTATCACTTTTTTGATTGGAGCAGCCTCCAATGCCGTTATGATACTGCAACAAAATCAAATAAGCAAGGCCTGTTTTCACTCGGAAAACCTGGCAAAAATCGCCCGGGCAAAGCAGCCTGCGGTTCCCTGCCGTTTGAGTGCAATTGTGCGTATTACAGCGCGGTTGCGACAAATTGCGGACACGTTTCAACACGGCATGCGGTTTATTTGCGCATTTCCGGGCAGGGAAAGACACTTTTTATCGCACGGCAAAAAAAAAGCGGGCGCGCGTAAAAGCTGGCCGGCCAAAATTTTTTATGCCCTTTAGGTCAACCGGGCCGCATACGCCTGCCCCAAGCGTTTCTCTCTTATGCTGCGCTATAAAAGTATTCTTTGCGCCATCCGCCCGGACGATGCGCCTTTGGGCAAAAAAACCGCCTGGGCTTATGCCCCGGCGGCGTGGCTACCGATCGGTACGCGCAGGCGGCGTCAAGGCACCGTTTCGATGGATGAGACCGATACCTCATAGGCAGTGCGCACCTCGACGGTGCCATCGTCCAGATGCTTTTCGTAGGCGCGGCTTTGCATCCTGCCGTGGATGATGATGCGACTACCTACCTGCAGGCGCTGGGCAAAGCGGGCGTTGCGGCCCCAGGCAATGGCAGGGATGTAATCAGACTTATTATAAGAGCGGTTGACCGCCAGCAGGATATCGGCTATCTCGCGGCCAAAAGGCGTCGTACGGTACACCGGCGCACGGCACAGGTACCCATCCAGCATGACCTGGTTGGGGTTATCGGTGCGGTCGTCGCCGGGCGAGACGTGGCGAGCGAACACCGTCAAAATAAGGCGGCTGCGAGTGTCCACCACGTGGTTGTACGATCGCAGCTGACCCATTACGAGAATATCGTCGTCGGCGTCGATATTCATCAAATCCAGCAGCCGGTCGGACACCGTAACCGGCAGCCGATCGCACACGCCGGACAGCCGGGGTACGTCTACCACCAGGTTATAAAAATTCTCCGCATACATGCTATGCGAATACGTCGGATCCTCTACCACCCGCCCGCGTATGGTTATCTGGTTATTTTCCGTATCCATCTTATCACTCCGCGTCGTACATTTGTTAAAGCTCCTTTCAACATATGCCGCGTGCCTAGTGATTATGTCGGCCGCTCGGCCGACGTTTTGGCCAAAGGATTGCGATTTTTATCACAATTCTTTATAATGGTAAAAACTTATTACTATTTATCGGGAGGTCCGACATGACGCAGCTCCCCCCTTCGAAGCACTCGCCTAAAAAACACGGCATACCGGCGGCCGTATGGGTGGCCGCCGCCGTGCTGCTGGGCGCGGCGCTACTCTACCTTACGGTGGGGCGTCCGTATTTCACCTACGAAAAGGCCGCCTCGATGCTGGAAGACGGCCAATACGACCTGAGCACTGAGCTATTTGTGTCGCTGGGCGATTACCGCGACGCAGCCGAGCGGGCCGGTACGGCGCAGCTGGCCAAAGCCGATTGGCTGTGCGCGCAGCAGCGCTTCGACGAAGCGCTGGACGTGCTGGCGCAGCTGGGGCTGCCCGACGAGCAGCTGACCGCCCGACAAAATACCGTCGAATACGCCCGCGGCCAATATTATCTGGAAAACAAGCGCTTTGACGAAGCGCTGGCGGTGTTCACGCTACTGGGAGACTATCAGGACGCCGCCCAACAGGCGCAGATAGCCGCTAACCGGCGTGTCATCACGCAGGCCGAGGCGGCGGTGGCCGCCCACGATTACAGCTACGCAATGGAGCTGCTTTTGGCGCTGGGCGATTTTGAAAATGCGCCGCAGCTGATGCAAACCTACGCCGCCGATCGGCTGACCTATCTTGCCGACCAACGCCAGCAGGCGCGCAACCTGCTGGCCTGCGGCGCGTGGTATACGCTGCTGGGCGGCGACACGCCGGCGCTGGCCGGCAACCCGCTGCAGCACAGCGGCGCGCTGCCCCAGGGCAGCGTGTTTGGCGGCATGTTCCATGCGCTGGTGGTCTCGCCGACGGGCAAAGTTACGTGCCTGGGCACGGCGCTGGGCGAGCGCGACACCATAGAAAGCTGGCAGGGCGTCGTCGATGCCGCCGGCGGCTGGAACCATCTGCTGGCGGTCACCGCCGACGGTACTGTGCGGATAGCCGGCGACAACCTGCAGGGACAGCTGGACGTGTCGCCCTGGACCGACGTGACGCACGTGGCGGCCGGCGCCTACCACAGCATTGGGCTGCGCGCCGACGGCACGCTGCTGTGGGCGGGTTTAAACGAATCGGGCCAGTGTGACATCGAGACTTGGCGCGATATCACAGCCGTCGACGCCGGGCTAAACCATACGGTGGGCCTGCGCGCCGACGGCACCGTGGCGGCCACCGGCGATAACACCTTCGGCCAGTGCGACGTCGGCGCCTGGACCGACATTGTGGCCGTCGCCTGCGGCGGCAACCACACGCTGGGACTCAAAGCCGACGGCACCGTCGTGGCCGCCGGCGATAACGCGGCGCTGCAGTGCGAAGTGAGCCAGTGGCAGGATATCGTCGCCATCGAAGGCGGCATGTGGCACAGCGTTGGCCTGCGCGCCGACGGCCGTGTGGCGGCCTCGGGCGTCAACGCCAACGGCCAGTGCCAGACCGATACGTGGAAAGCCTTCGACGGCGCGCCGGATTTTACCGCCCCGCTGCCGCAGAACCATTCGGATGAGCCGGTGGAGTTCGCCGGCGACGTACTGGTTGAGAACGGCCCGTGGCTGTATGTCAGCACCGACATGGGCGTTAAAGTGGCCGCCGATCCCATTTCGCACCACAAGAGCCTGACGTCGGA
>JAQVWW010000060.1 GCA_028709505.1 Eubacteriales bacterium | reverse complement strand
ACTGGTGGGCGGTATAGATGTCGTGGCAGACCGCCGCGCGGATGCCCGGGCATTTGTTGCAGGCGATGGCGGCGCCTACGCCGGTGCCGCAGAACATGATTCCCCGCTGGGCGGAACCGTCCAGCACCGCGGCGCACACCATGCCGGCGATGTCGGGAAAGTCCACCGGATTTTCGTCATGGCAGCCAAAGTCGATGATTTCGTGCCCCCGGGCGCGCAAGGCGTCCAGCAGCCTGAGCTTTAACGGATAGCCGGCATGATCGCTGCCTACTGCAATCTTCATGGGCGCCCTCCTATTCGATATCCATTTCCCGCGCATAGGCGGCTTCGTTGGCCAGCCGGTTCTTAAAGGCGTCGTATACGCCGTCGGCGTTCCCCTTCATCGTGCGCTTGGAGTTTGTGTGCGGGTTAAGGGTGGTGGCGTACTCCAGCTGGGTTATCCACTTCTCGGGCAGCGAGGCGGAGCCGTCCAGCGCCCCGGCGATGCCGGCGGCCACGGCGGCCACGCAGTCGGTATCCCGGCCCATGTTGACGCCGGCGATGACGGCGTCGCGGGTGTTGCCGCCCACCATGCGCAGGATCACCACGCCCTTGGTGACCACCTCGTTGGCGAAGCTAAAGGCATAGGGCATGCCGATGCCGTTATACACATCGTCAAAATACCGGCGCAGGTCGCGGATATCGCCGATGCCGCGGGTTTTGTTAAGCTGGGTCTCTAGTTCGCGGGAGACCATGTCGCGATCGCAGTTGTCCAGTATGGCGCCGATGACGCTGTCCACCGTGGCGCCGGGCTTCGTGGCGGCGGCGATGGCCACGCCGGTGACGCAGGCCCACTTTAACCCGCGGCTGTTGGAGGTCTGGTATAGCTGCCCCACCTCCAGAATGTCCTCGATGGCGCTGCGGACATTGCCGGCGTTGATTAAGCCGATGGCATGACAGGCGCGGGAGAAGCTGTTCAGCCCCGCGTAGTCGCAGTACTTGCCCAGATCGCGGGCGGGGATGCCCGATAGCGCCATCTGATACAGCACCGATTCAAAAGGTTCGGAGACCAGCCCGCCGGCCTGGGGGTTCATGTGCTTGAGCCAGGCGGCGCGCACGTCCTCGGCGTTGACCCGGCCGCCCTTCTCCATGATGGCCGTGATCATCAGCTTTTGCCGCTCCACGCCGTCCTCGGTGGTGCCGGGCTCGCGCAGCCAGCCGTTGTTGTAGTGCTCGTAGGGCAGGAAATCCTCCACCAGGCCGTAACGGCTTTCAATTTCCGGGTAGGTCATGCCCTCCACAGCCGCCCCCATGGCCGATCCGATGTGGCAGCCGGCAATACAGCCATAAAACTTGTCCCGCAGCGTAACGCTCATAACAATCCCCCTTGCTTTTTTGATAAGGCCGGTATGCGGCCCCGCACGTTCCATGTTATCAAATCTGCCGGGAAAAACAATACTATGCGGCGTAAAACACGCGGCGCTACGCCGCACGCCGGCATAAAAAACTCCCCGGCGGATATTTGCCGGGGAGTAAAGACGTAACGCCGGTTTACACCTGCGCGTCAAAGGACTGGCTGTAGAAGGCTTCGCGCTGCTTCATCCAGGCAAGGTCAATTTCGCCGGTATCCAGATACCGCCGGACGATTTCGTATGTAGGCAGCCCGGCGCGTCCGCCGATGGACATGCACTTGATGGCCGATACGGCGCTGGACAGCCGCGCCGATTCCTGGGCGCTCCAGCCGGCCAGCATGCCGTACAGGAACGAGCCATGGAACACGTCGCCGGTGCCGGTGGTATCCACCACGTCCACCTTATGGGCGGGCAGCTCAAAATATTCGCCGTGGCTTAAACCCACCAGACCCTTATCGCCCAGCGTGATGATGGCCGTCTCGGCACCGCGCGCGACGATATCCTGCAGCGCTTCGCGCAGGGGCAGGCCCTGATACCGCGCCTCATAGTAGAACTCCGACGGAATGAACGCATCCACGTAAGGGATCATCGACTCGATCTTCTCGGAATATCCGTCGGCGTCAAAGGCCACCTTGCCGCCGGCTTCGCGCATCCACTTGGCGGCCTGGATTTCGGCTTCGCCGTGGGACGACAGCAGCAGCACCTGGGCGCTCTTGATGAACTGCTCGTCCAGGTCCTCCACCGTAAGCTTGCGGCAGAACTGGCCGTTGAAAATAATGTTGCGGCTGCCCTGGCGGTCGGACAATACCATGCACATGGGCGTGGTGCCGTCGGCGTCTATGACCATATGATCGGTGTTGACGCCGTTACGCTGATAATCGCGCAGCTGGGCATGACCCAGCGAGTCGTCGCCCACGACGCCTATCATGGCGCAGGGGACGCCCAGACGGCCCAGCGCCGCCATGCCCGAGGGCACCTTGCCGCCGTATTGATAGCTTTGCATCAGCAGGCGCGCGCCCTGATTAAAAGTGGGTAGTTTGTCGATGTTGACCAGCATGTCGGCCACGCCGCCGCCGATACCGATTGCCTTGATAGACATAACACATTCCTCCGCTTCCAATATAAAAAGGTTTTTACTCCACCAGACAGGTGTATCTTAGCAAAGCCGCCGCGGCACTGTCAATGGCGGCTGTAAAATAGGGGGAATTGCTAAAGATAGTGGGTTTTCCGGCGGGGATAACCCGGCGTCGGCCGCCGGCGCCCCAGCCCGCCGCCCGGTTTGGGCAAAACCCCGATTCTAACTTTGTTTTTTAGCGGCCAGGGTGTAAAATAAATAAATAGCGGCCAGGCGTGCACCGCTAAAAAGGAAATAACACGCCCGGTCATTATCATTTTTAGCATATGGACTGTATAAAAGGAAGGTATCAAACGCGTGTTTTTTCGCATACGTACCCGTACGCAGCGCCTGCTGCAGATGTCGCTTTGGATGTTGGGCGACGCGGCATGCGTCCTGCTTTCGGCGGGCATAGCGCTGGCATTGACCGGCGCGCGCTGGCAGCAGGTGTTCCCCGTCGGCCTTGTGCTGGCGCTGGCCGATGTGGCCATCTTTGCCGGCCTGGGGCTGTATCGCAGCCTGTGGCGCTTCGCCGGCATTCGTGAACTGGTGCAGATTACATTGGGCGTCACAACAGCCGGCGTCGCCAACGTGGGCATCGTTGTGGCAAGCAGTATGATGGCGGGCGGCGCAGTTTCGCTGCGCGCGGTGCTGGCCATGCTGCCCATACTGCTCATACTGGTGGGCGGTATGCGGCTGATGCCGCGCATCGGCTGGTTTGTGCGCATGGAGAGCAGCGTCAACGCCGCGACCAACCGCAAGCGGGCGCTGGTGGTGGGGGCGGGCGTGGCCGCCGACGTGGCCATCGCCCAGATGCAGACGCGGCCCGACGTGGGGCTGGCCCCGTGTTTGGTGGTGGACGACGCGCCGCAAAAGCTGTATTCGCGCATCCACGGCGTGCCGGTGGCCGGTACCACCGCCGATATCCCCCGTCTGGCCAAGGAGTACCAGATCGACCAGATCATATTCGCCATCCCGTCGGCCAGCGCCGAACAGCGCCGCCGCATACTGGAAATTTGCGCCGGCACCAAGTGCCACACAAAGATACTGCCCACGATGGAAGTGCTGATGCACGGCGTCAAAATTGAGCGCCTGCAGGACATTAACCCCAACGATCTGCTCAACCGTCAGGAGGTGCTGCTGGACGTGGCGTCGGTGCGGGCCTATGTGCAGGGGCAGACGGTGCTGGTCACCGGCGGCGGCGGCTCCATCGGCTCGGAGCTGTGCCGGCAGCTGGCGCTGTTCTCCCCGCGCAAGCTGGTGGTGTTTGATATCTACGAGAACAACGCGTACGAGCTGTATATGGACTTAAAGCGCCAATACGGCGACGGGCTGGATGTGGACGTGGCCATCGGATCGGTGCGGGACATGGCCCGGCTGCGGCAGCTGTTTGCCCAATACCGCCCGGCTGCGGTGTTCCACGCGGCGGCGCACAAACACGTGCCGCTGATGGAGGACAGCCCCGCCGAGGCCGTCAAGAACAACGTGTTTGGCACGCTCAATACGGCCCGCGCCGCCCAGGAGTACGGCGTACAGCGCTTTGTGCTCATCTCCACCGATAAGGCCGTCAACCCGGCCAACGTGATGGGGGCCACCAAACACATGGCCGAGATGGTCATCCAGTACATGAACGCCATCAGCACCACCACCCAATATGTGGCCGTGCGCTTTGGCAACGTGCTGGGTTCCAACGGCAGCGTCATACCGCTGTTTCAGCGGCAGATTTTGGCCGGCGGACCGGTGACCGTCACGCACCGCGATATCACGCGCTATTTTATGACGATACCCGAGGCGGCCCGGCTGGTGTTGCAGGCGGGCAGTATGGCCCGCGAGGGGCAGATTTTCATACTGGATATGGGAGAGCCGGTGCGCATCGACGACTTTGCCCGCAAGTTTATTCGCCTAAGCGGCTACGAGCCCGACGTGGAGATGCCCATCGTATACACCGGCCTGCGCCCCGGCGAGAAGATGTACGAGGAGCTGCTGCAGGACTGCGAGCAGATGGAAAACACCAGCTTCCCGGGCATATTGGTGGGTTGCGTCGCCGACGTGCCGCCCGACGAGATTCTGCGCCGGCTGGAGTATTTGCAAAAGGCGGTACAGGAGGAACCCGAGCGAACCAAGGAGTTCCTTGCCCAGGTGGTGTCCACGTATCGCGGCGCCTAAACCGGCCCGGGCGGTTTGGGCCGGCCCAAAGGGGAATGTTATGTTGTATCAAGAGGAACGAAGCCAGGAATACCTGGACGAGCTGAAATTATTTTTAGAGCAGTGCTACGGCCGGGAAATCCTGTGTATCTCCAAGGCCGAGCGTGGCTTTTACGGGGAAACTTGGGCCGTCAAAACGCCACAAGAGAAATTGTTTGTCAAAATTGTTTACTTTAAGCGCCACCAGCGCCGCTATGCGCGCAGCTTTGCCGCCATTGACTACATCCACCGCTGCGGCGTCGATTTTATCAGCAGCGTAGTGCCCACCCGACACGGCCGGCTGTATGCCCGCTTCGGCCAGGGCATTGTGGGGGTCTTCCGGTACGTGGAGGGCATAAGAACCGAGGAGTATCCGCTGCAAAGGCTGTTCGAGCGGATGACGCACATCTATAAGCTGCCCACCGGGGGTTTGGATGTGCCGCGCGAAGATTTTAATGTCGACGATGTGGCCGCGCTGCAAAGAAATAAGGCGCGGCTAAACGATATGCCGACGTCGCCGCCGGTTGCCCGAGCGTTGGCCCTTTTGGACGGGCATCAGGCCGATATGGAACACTATGCGCAGCGGCTTGCGCATTTTAGGCAAATTTGCCTGCGGGATCCGTCGCAATTTTTTATTACCAACGGCGACGTGGGCGGAAACGTCATACTAAGCGGCGAGGATATGGTGCTCATCGACTGGGACTCTATCACCATTGCCCCATTGGAGCGCGATATGTGGCCCTATATGCACATGCAAAGTCAGATTGATCTGCTAAACCGGGTGCTGGCCGACCATGCGATACATTACGCGGCCAGGCCCGAGCGGTTGGCGTTTTACTGCTACCGAAGCTATTTTTACTATCTGCGGGAATATCTGTGCGGGCTGATACAATTCCAGCAGGAGCCGGTGCGCCGGGGTGTTGCGGAGGACTTGGAGCGGTTTTTCGACCACAGCTTCTGGATGTATCAGAACCTGGATCGCGCCGATACCTACGCATAAAAAACCGCCCTCGCGAAGCGGCGTGCGCAGCCAAAGGGCAATGCCGGCAGTTTGCATCGGCGCTGCGGTTTGCTTGCACGATAAGGGGGCTTAAAGGACAGTCCCCTCCGCTGTGGAAAAGACGGAATCAATTGAGATTGGGGTAGGCAAGTAAGAAAAATTATGCTGTAAAGGCCCGTTGACGGCCGAAAGCGACAGTGCAGCCATCCCCGAAGCGCGGCTGCCGCAGGGACATTGGAAAAGGCATTTGCCACGGCGCAAGGGCCACCCTCTTCCCGGCAAACGAGATGACAGGCGCAGGGATTTTGGCCGGTCTTCCCGCCGCAACGCGCAAAAACGGCGAGGGTTTCGCCCCGCCGCCGTGGAAAGTTGCCGGATATCACCGCGCTGATGCGGCTGTTTTTTTATATAGCGCGGCGCGCTAATAGCTGCCCGTCCATTGGGATAAATCGGCCGCTATCGCTTTGCCGGCGGCCAGGCTGGCCGGCCCGTCCAGAACGCGCTGGTTGGATGAGCCGCGAAAGGGCAGCTCCAGCGTGCGCTGCTTAAGCACAAAGGGGCCGTCGATGAGCAAGTCGCTCTGCCCGATGAGGGCCAGCTGGCAGGTATCGCCGCCGGCCAGCAAATCCTCCAGCGTATAACCGGTGTACGTGACCACGCTAAGGCCCATCCGGCGCACTTCCTGCGCCAGATGGCACAGCGCGCGGGCCTGGCACAGGGGCTCGCCGCCGGTCAGCGTCACGCCGTCGCACAACGGATTGCCCCGCAGCATATCCAATATCTCGCCGGTGTCCGCCGCCCGCCCGCCGTCGGCATCGTGGGTGTCGGGGTTGTGGCAGCCGGGGCACCGGTGCGGACAGCCCTGCGTAAACACGGCCAGCCGCAGGCCCGGGCCGTCCACGATGGAGTCGGGCGTTAGGCCGGCTATCCGCAGCGTCACGGCTGCACCGCGTGCTTGACGCGATCGTGCTCCTCGGCGCGCTTGGCGTCGTTGAAGCGATCCAGCGTGCCCACCAGGTAGCCGGTGATGCGGCGGATACGCTCAAAGGGCCGTCCGTCCTGCTCCTGCCGGCCGCACTTGGGGCAGCTGTCGCCGATAATACCGCTGTAGCCGCAGCAGGCGTCGCGATCCACCGGGTGGTTGATGGAGCCGTAGCCCACGCCGGCATCGTGCATGGCGCGGATGATCTTTTCAAACACCGGCAGGTTCTGCGTGGGGTCGCCGTCCAGCTCCACGTACGTGATGTGGCCGGCGTTGGTCAGCGG
>JAQVWW010000059.1 GCA_028709505.1 Eubacteriales bacterium | reverse complement strand
CGGCGGCCTATCTGGCTGAGTACAAAGGCACCGCCAACAAGGGGCGGTTGGAATCTGGACAGCTGCCGGTAAAGCTGCAGGTGACCAACACCGCCGCCCAGCAGGCACAGCAATTTCTGTCGGTTGCCCAAGGCATGATAAAGGCCGGCACCGCCACCGAAGATAATTTGCGCGTGCTGTATACCCGGTTCCCGGCGCTGGCCGCGATGGACAAATACGCGCAGTCCACGGCTATGGCCGCGTTGGATACGGACACCAACAAAGACCCGTTCAGCGCGTTTCTAGAGACCGGCAGCTTTGACGTCAAGACCGAGGACAACTCGCCGGCCAAGATGGACGTGCTCAAGCAGTACGGCTATGCCGATGGCACGGGCTTTGTGGGCCTGCTTGAGAGCGCACAGAATGCCATAGGACAGCGACCGGCGCAGGGACAGGCAAACGCCCGTCCCACAGCATCCGCGCCCGCACAGGCAGAGAATGGCAGCCAGGCGGGGCAGGGCGTAAGCCAGATAGATTCATACCGTACGGAAATGGAAAAAATCCGCACCGAATGGCTGAACCCGGACGGCAGCACCAAGGTTGCTACGCCGGAAATGCAAGGCAAGTATGGCTCCGCACTGGTCTCCCAGCGACAGGCTGCTGCCGAGCGATACAAGCAGCTTGAGCAGCAGATAGCACAATATGAACGCTATGAACAACCTTATCAAAAGGCGTTAATTGAAATCACCAAAGGCGAACATGCTGATGTAATTGCCAAGGGTGCGGAAGACAGTGCGAACGTGCTGACCAAGTACCTTCAATACCGTGGCATGACACCGGAACAGATTAAGGATGCCTCTGTAAAAAAGGATACCAGCCTTAAAACTGCCTGGATGTCACCGGAAACACGCATGGCCGCCGCAAACGACTTACCGCAACGGTTCGGTATTAATTACCTGACCAATGAGGATATAGCCACTATAAATTATTTCTACGGCTTAGGCGATCGCAAACGCGCTGAGGCTATGGCCAAGTACGTCTTGGATAAGGGGGCCGCAGAGTACACCCGGCAGGTTGCGGCGCAAAATGCGCAGTCCTTCACGATACAAGAGGGTAACAACGCCCTTGTGCGTAGCGCGAAGCATGCTGGGGCAGGGTTCGGCAGCATTGCCACTGGTCTTATCAGCCAGCCTATGGTGCAGGCAGAGGTTATTGGGCAGGCTGTCGAAAATGCATTGACCGGCGAAAATCTGCCCGCGCCAGAAACCCAAACCACACTTTTAGCGCGCACTTCGACAGCCCAGCGTCAAAAGGTAAGCGAGGGCATGGGACCCGGCGGGAAGCTGGTAACAGAAGTTGTCATGAGCGCCGCCGAGCAGTTGCCCTCTTATGCGATAAACATTGCTGCGCCCGGCGCGGGCCTTGCGCTGCAGTCCATGCGGGCCGGCGGCTCTACGGCGATAGAAGCCAAAGATGCCGGCGCAACTGGCTGGCAGCAGCTGGGCCTTACCGCCGGCAGCACCGCAATTGAATATTTCACCGAGAAGTTGCCCATGGAAAAATTCGCGGACTTGGTAAGCGGAAAGGCCATGGCGGGAGCCGGCAAAAAAGCGTGGACGGCCGCGGTGCGTGGTGTGTTGGAGCAAGCCGGCATTGAGGGCACCGAGGAAATAATATCTGAATACGCCAATACGCTGATGGATATCAAGATGATGGGGCCGAAGTCTGCCTATCAGACGTATATCGATAATCTGATAGCCGGTGGCGCCAGCGAAGAAGCGGCGACGCGACAAGCCAACGTGCAGTTTTTTGTGGCACAGCCGGCCGAAGCCGGGCTTATCGGTGGGCTGACCGGCGGACTGATGGGCGGCGTGGGTACGGGCATTAACCGTATCACGGGGGCGCAAAACAACAGCACGAATCAAGCTCAGACGGTGAATAATATAAAGCTCGTGCCGCCGGAAAGGGTAATTAACACAGCAACCGGGACAGAGTTTGAAACGCTGCCTAAAGTGGAGAACGTGGGTTCCGCACGAACTGAATACACTCCACAGGAAGTTAAAAGCAAGAACTGGGACAGTGAACACCTTAGGTCAACAGTGGCAACCGGCGCACAGTCTGTCAAGGATTTCTTCCTACGCAGCTTAAACGCAAACAAGAAAGAGAATCTGTTTCTTGGAAAAGTGTCCGAGTCTGCCGGCATGGCGATAGAAAACTTAACGGGAATAAATGTGACCGAGTATGATTATGTTTTCCCATCCGATGCGGCGCGTCATGTAAATAGGAGACACGGAACGAATGAGACCCAAGGGAATGAAGTGGTTGTGGATGCGGATTCGTTCGCTCTTATTGATTCCGTCACAAAAGAACCGGATGCGATCTATGAAAGCGGCGAGATGAACAGTGGTCAAAATAAATCCGTTACATTTACCAAAAGAGTTGGTGGAGTTGCTATTTATGCACAGTACATCCAAACAGGGCGACGTCGGCTTGTCGGGAAAACGTTCCGTATTAATGCTGGAGAGGGGGAAATAGTCAAAAACTCAGCCGGAAACAATCAGTTTTTGGATGAGAAAAAAATTAAGAGGCTCTCCATAGCGCCAGATGACGATGCGGTAACCGCCTCCTCTGGCCCATATGTCCACGTCCAAAACGACTATGGGATAGCAGCCTCTTCAATTAATAGTATAGCACAAGAGAATAAAAGCATGCAAGAAAAATCCGAAGAGGTGCAACTAGATACTCGCACTATCCTAAAAAACACCTACGCGGACAGCGTACAGCCCGAGGCCGAGGCACAGCGCACGACGGACTTAACCCGCATCGGCTTGGCCGAAATGGAGCAGGCCGGCGCATCAGACCGAAGAACAGGCGAGTATATTCGCCGCAAGACTAAAGCGGTGAAAACCCAGCTGGTTGACGTGCTGGGCATCAATAAATATGCGTCGACCGAACGGGCCAATGAATCCATCGCAAGGTTGTACTATGAAGCGCATAACAACAACGGCAAAATAGCGGCCAAAGTGCGTGATGAAGTATTCGACCAGCTGTACCAAGATGGTGTGGTCATCAATGACGACTTCTATCGGCAGTATAAAGACCTAAAACAGTATTTGCGCGGCACCACCATTCAGGCCGGCGGGTTTCTCGAGGATGTCGGCGGAATTGAATTTATCCGTCGGAACTTTGGCAACATCCGCGTATCAAAAGAAAACGGCGTTGCTGTAGACCGGCTTTACCAAGAACTGAACACAGCTTATCCGGACTTATTCCCGGTAAGCATTGAGAATTCAGCCGAGCAGCTGGAAAGAATTGCCGACGTAGCGCGTAGCATCCGTCCGCAGGAAAGCTCTATTGAGGCTGAATACGGGTACGATGCAAAAGCGTACATGAAGCAAGAATTTGACCGGGTTGTGGATGGGTACGAGGACGCGGTACGCAGGTTCACGCGGCTGGTGAACGCAAGCGCAACAGGGCAGGAAGATGCGGCCGAAGATGCAACCCCTGCAGAAGTGGTGCAGACGGGGCTGAACGCTAAAAAGGCCGAGCGTGAGTTAAACTCACTGCAAAGGAAACACAAGCTTCTGCCTAGAGAATCCTTTTTGCTGCAAGGGCTAAAGAACGGCACGTTGACCGCAGACGACCTAACCGGTATTGACGCAGAAACCAAGGCTGCCATTGTCCGCATGGCCGAACTCAACACAGAGATAAAGGCTGCGGAAGTGCAGCGCGCCAGCCTTGCCGCACGGAACAGAAGCGGCGCTGTGGCTGCTGCTGCCCAGGTGGTAAAGGACAACGGAAAATTTAAAGCGTATAAAGGGTCACTCGCATTGGAACTGCGCACGCCGGAGCGCGTGGCGCGGCGGGTTATGGGCGAAAAAACTGGCAATCGCTTTGTAGAACTGTTTATTCGGCCAATCCAAAAATCGGCAGCGGCCCGCAACCGGTTTGTAGTCGCTACGCGAAACGAAATAGCGGCGCTTAAACTTACGCAGTCTGAAAGCCGTATGGTGCAGCTGGCCGGCGAAAAAAAGATTGTGGCAACCGAACTGGAAAACCTTAACGCAGGGCGCATAATACGCGCGAGTAAGGGGCAGACGGTCGAAAACCTGACTGAATCAGAACGCATGTTTGCAGACCTGCTCATAGCGGGGGCCATAAAACCGGCTGACCTGCGCCAGAAGTACGATTCGGCGCGTATCATTGATGCGGTAGAGCTGTTCCGCGACACCTATAACGATCTCATTTGGCAGATAAACGATGTACGTGTTAAGTGGGGCTACGCGCCGATAGAAAAGCGGGCTGACTACTTCCCACATTTCGATGCCGTTATGGGCGATTCGTTCCTGACCAACTTGTTGGGCGCATTTGGCATTGACATGATGGACGAGGGCCTGCGGACAGACCTCACCGGGCGCACGGAAACATTCCGGCCCGGCATAAAGTACTTCGCGAACCTGGAACACCGCACCGGTGACAAAACCGACTACGACGCGCTGCGCGGCATGGACATATACCTAAATACCGCATCGATGGTAATTTACCATACTGAAAACATACAGCGCCTGCGGGTGTTTGAAAATGCGCTGCGCTATGAGTGGACGGATGAAGCGGTACGAGCCAAAGCGGACGACATTATGGCGCAGGATATTGCCTATGAAGCAAAGCAAAAGGCAGTGGCTGATTTGCTGCAAGAATCAGAAATTGGTGGGCAGCAGGGCGCGTTCGCGGTGTGGATAAACGAATACACAAACGCTTTGGCCGGGAAAAAGAGTTTCCATGACCGTGCTGGCGAAAAATCAGCCGGTAGAAATCTATGGTTTAAGGCATCAAAGGTATTGCTAAACCGAGTAGGCGCGAACATGGTGGCTGTTAATGTCGGTACATGGGGGTCCCAGCTTGCGCCGTTGGCCCAGGCATTGCCAGAAGTTGACACGGACAGCTCCATGCGGGCGCTAGTTGATACGATGAAGGCTTGGAGCCGCGATGATGGGTTTTCTGGAAGAAGCGATTTCCTTTCAGCGCGTGTAAGCTCGGAGCAGCTCAGCCGGTCAAGGTTCAAGAAGCTGGAGGACTTTTTATCTTCACCAATGGAAATTGTAGATCTATTTTCGTCCGAAGTGGTTACCCGGGCAAGGTATTTATATAACATGAAAGCTGGGATGAGCGCCGACGCTGCGCTGAACGAAGCGGACGTCTTTGCGCGGTCAGTCATTGGTGGGCGAGCGGAAGGAGATATGCCCACCATATTCCGTGCACAAAGCCCGTTAATAAAAGCGGTTACGCAATTTCAGTTGGAGCAAATGAACCAGTTTGAGCGCGTGTTATCCGATATGCCTGTAGAGATGCGAAAGCGTGGCGCAAAATACGCGGCCGCAACAGTTACAAAATACGTGATTGCAGCGCACTTGTTTAACCTGGCTGCACAATTCGTTTTAGGCCGTGAAATATTGCCTGATATCATCGAAATCCTGCGCGACGCATGGGAGAAAATTGCAGACGAGGACGGCGTAACAACAAAAGAGATTAAGGACTTCGGGCTGTCGTTGGTTGACCAGGTGCCATTTGTTGGCGGGTTGATTGGCGGGGCCATGAAGGGAGAAAGCGTTGCCGGGCGGCTGGTGCCGGTGTCTGCTGCTTTCCAAGGTGTGAATAACCTTTGGAAACTAATAGAGCGAGCAGCAGATAATGATGGCGAGACGTTGACCGCAAAGGAAGCCTGGAATTATGCCTATAAAGGCGTGTCTGGGCCGTTGTATTACATCGCCTTTCCTCTTGGCGGTGGGCAAGTCAAAAAGACGGTTGAGGGCATTTCTGCTGTAGCGCGGGGCGGTGCATACTCACAAACTGCAGGCGGCGAACGGCTGCAGTACCCGATTGCGCAGACTGCCGGTAACTATGCCCGCGCTGCGGTGTTTGGGAAAAGCTCGCTGCCGGAAACACGCGAATACTACGACGAGAGCAAAAAGGCATTAAGCACAAGGCAAACCGAGTATTACGAGCGCGCAGTAAACGCCGGCGTTGCTGGAGATGTGTTTTACAGCCTTGCGCAAGAAATCAAAGGCATCCAGCCGGGCAAGTATTCGGACGGCACCACCATCCCGTTGAGCAAAGGCCGTAAGACAAAGGTGGCTATCGACAAACATAAAGACCTGACGCTGGCACAAAAGAAAATACTGTATGAAGCCTTTGATGTGCCCGGTTCATTATGGAAGGGGGCGGAATAATGCCCTGGGGACGGTTTGACCCGGTAAACGGCACAAAGCCGCCGGATATGAAGAACCTAAACGATATGCTACGGTATCTGTTCAACAAAGTGCAGGGAGGATTGACACGCAAAGAACTGTCGTCCTCCCTGCAAAACGTTATCGATTCCAAGGCCGAAGCGGCGGTGCTCAACGAGCTGGGCGAGACGGTAGGTGAACATAGCTCTCTTATCCAACAAAACGCCGCGCAGATCAGCCTGAAGGTAAGCCAAACCACCTACGATGGCGAAAAGCCCCACGTGGGCAGCGCGCCGCCGGAAGACCCGCCCACAGGCCGGCTGTGGCTGGATACGTCGGCGACGCCCAACCTTTTAAAGCGCTGGGACGGTGCCGCCTGGGTGGCCGCCGGGGCCGAGGCACTCAAGACGGCGGGCATCGACATCAGCGCCGATCGTGTACAGGTGGATGGTGCGGCGGTGGAGTTTAACACGCAGGTGCTGTCCATCAACGTCAAAGACCCCGACGATCAGGATATCAGCCGCGTCAGCATAGACGACAACGGCGTCAGCGCCGAGCGCGTCAACGCCGATGCGCTGTATACCGGTCCGGTGTACGTCAATGATGTGCTGCTCGGCTTTGTAGGCCCGCGCGCGTCGCGCCTGCCGCCGGGCACCTATGATATATACGTGCGGCCCGACGGTAACGACAACAACGAGGGTGGATGGTGGGGAGCGCCGAAGCGCACCATAGCCGGTGCGTTAGATGTACTGCCCAAACACCTTGAT
>JAQVWW010000058.1 GCA_028709505.1 Eubacteriales bacterium | reverse complement strand
ATACCCCCACCTGCTCAGCCGATACGCCGTTCTTTTTGCAGAACGTTTCTTTGGCGTTTTTGGCCGCCACTTCCAGCGGCGAGAGTACGTCGACAATATTATCAATAAGGTCCGGAAAGCGCACCTGAATCAGCCGGACCACAGCCGGGCAGGCCGACGAGATGAGAGGTTTTATGCGGCTGCGGGCAATGCTATCGGCCACCAATTTGGATACCAAGTCGGCGCCGCGAGCCACTTCGTAGACGTCGTCAAAGCCTACGCCCAGCAGGCCTGACAGGATCTGCTCGATGCTGCGGGTGGACTTAAACTGCCCATACAGAGCCGGTGCCGGCAGCGCGATGCGATATTGAAAGCGATTGATGCTGGTAAAATCGTCGGTGGTGGCCACCTTGGCGTGGTAGGGGCAGGTACGGATGCACTCGCCGCAGTCGATGCATCGCTGGGCCATAATGGTGGCCTTTCCTTCGCGCACACGGATAGCCTCTGTGGGGCACGTACGCAGGCAATTGGTACATCCCTTACACTTGCTTTGATCCAGCGTGACCGAATGGAAATATTGCATATCCTTTCACTCTCCCGTCTATGACAATGCAAAGCGAAGCTCAATGAGCGTTCCCTTCCCCATCGCCGACACGATGCTAAAATCGGTCGCGCAACGCTTCATATTGGGCAGACCCATGCCGGCGCCAAAGCCCAGCATACGTGCCGACTCCGGTGCGGTGGAATAGCCTTCACGCATGGCCAGCACCACATCGGGGATGCCCGGGCCACGGTCCTTAGCCTGTATGATGATGGTCTCTTCGCTCATCAGCAGTATCATCTCGCCGCCTTGGCTGTGGATAGCGATATTAAGCTCGGCCTCGTAGGTGGCGATGGCGATGCGCCGCACCAGGGCACTGTTAATGCCGATGCGTTTGAGCGCCGTCTTGATGGCGGTGGACGCGTCGCCGGCTGCGTTAAAGTCGTTGGCCAGCACCGGATATTTCTCGGCCAGGATAAACTTATTCTCCATTACCCCGCGCCCCTCCGCGTAAGCCGTGGGAGTATAAAACCCCGCAGGCTTCGTACAGTGTCAAATCGGTGCGGCAAATGACGATATCCCGTTCTTGGGCCATGTCCAAAATCTCCTGCATCGGGTATTTACCCCGTACAAATACGATAAGGCTGACGTCCAGCATCTCGGCGGTGCGCACCACGTGAGGGTTGGTCAGACCAGTCAGCAGCACGGTCTTTTCTTTTACAAAGGCGAGCACATCGCTCATCAGGTCGCTTCCGCAGGCAGAAATAATTTCCCGGTCGGCCAGTTGTTCGTTGCAGAGTATCTCGGCATTCAGATACTGCTGAATTTCCCGAATTTTCATTGGTAGTACCCCTGTCATGTTAAATTCAAGCTTTTGATAAACTGATAAAAATCTAAGTTGGCTGCAACAACAGTATACTTCATTTGACTATAAAATATCAATGTATCCTGCGTGTCATTTTGGGAAATGGCTATAAAGTCCCGCGCGCAGGTCTCCAGACCGGTACGGATGCCGGCTACAAAAGTGTGGGACGTGTCGCCGGTCTGCTGTGTCAGCGTTGCGGCGGCGCTGGTGGCCGATGCGGCCAGCTCGCCAAAGCGCGCGCGCAGCGCCGGGATATCGGCTGTGCTGTTTTTGGCAGCGTCAGCCTGTTCCAGCAGCTGCGTATAGGCGGCAAAGGCAGCCTGTATGGCCGCCACCTGGGCTGCGCCGGCGGTTATCTTAAGGCGTACCGACGGTACCGCATATTGCTTGACATAGGCCTCGCTTTGGTAGGTATTCTCAATGCGCTGCTTTTCCTGGGCGGCGGCGGATTCGCTGTAATACACGTCGCCCAACACGCGCAGCCGCTCGCCGTCGTCGTACAGGTAATTGGACAGCCCCTTGCCGGCACAGCTATTCTGCATCTGCTGGGCTTTCACGGCGTCGGTATAGGCGCCCAGCTGCACAAAATAGAGTGTCTTGCCCGGGAAATACAGTTCATCCTGCGGCGTGGCCGACGTACCCGAGGGCTGGGCGCTGGGTAACTCGGTGGGCTGTACCGCTGCCGTGGCCGACGCGGCCGGCGATTGGCCGGGCGTGGGCTGGGCGCGCTGGCCCAGAACCTTCTGCCAGAGAGCAATTAGCACGGCCACCGCAATGATAAACAGCAAAACCGTAACCAGGTTTGCGTTTCGCTGGGTGTTCCTGTGGCGTCTTCCGTACATGACATTTCCCTCCCATACACGATTATGATAATATATATGTATGTTTGCAGCGGCTATGACTGCAGGAAGGACGAATACATGCGCTATTCTATCGATACCATTCCGGTACTGGACGCCTTTGGGAAACCCACGGGCTGCCCGTTTTGTACGCTGTACGAGAAGCTGGAAACAGAATCGCTGGATCATTATATGGGCGACTCGAAAATGGAGCCGGGCGTGCGGATTGCCATGAACGAAACCGGGTTTTGCGCCCGGCATTTTGCCCGGATGTACAACGATTATGAAGGCAGGCTGGGGCTGGCGCTCATCGTGGACACGCACACGCGGCACCGGATGGGACGCATGCAGAAAAATGCTGACGCGCTGCTTGGGCTCTGCGCGCGGGAAGACGGCTTTTTTGACCGGGCACGCAGTGCCCAGACGCTGGGCGCGCAGCTAAACGAGCTGGCCCGGCAGATACGCGCCGACGACGGCAGCTGCATGGTATGCCGGCGGGTCGACACACACCTGCGGCGTTACGTGGAGACGGCGGTGTATCTGTGGGAACACGAGGCCGGCTTTGACCGGTTGCTGCGCGAAGGCGATGGCCTGTGCTTAAAGCATACGGCGGATCTGCTGGAGGTCTGCGCAAAAGGTATCCTTTCGGCCAAAAAACGGGCGCTCATCGCGCAGGTGCTGACGATGCAGCAGGAAAAAATGACGGTTGAGTTGGAGGATCTGGGTTGGTTCATACGCAAGTTTGATTACCGCAATAAAGAAAAACCCTGGGGCCAGGCCAAAACCGCGCTACCCAGGGTACTCAACCGTTTGAAGGGGCGAATTCTCTATTCCGGCAGCGAATCGTCACAATAGCGTTCCATCGTGACGCCGGCCTCGTCGACAATTCTGGCGGTAAACGCATCGGGATACGGATGGCGGTACACAATGCGCGCAATGCCGGCGTTGACGATGATTTTGGCGCAGATGGAACAGGGCTGGTGCGTGCAGTACAGCGTGGCGCCGGCGATGGAAATGCCCATACGGGCCGCCTGGATAACGGCGTTTTGCTCGGCATGGATGGCGTAGCAGAATTCTGCCCGCTGGCCCGAAGGGATGTCCATCTCGCGGCGCAAGCAGCTTTGGCGCTCCTTGCAGCTGAGCACGCCGGCCGGAGCGCCGTTATATCCGGTGGTCATGATGCGTTTATCCTTTACGATGATGGCGCCGATTTGCCGGTTGGGCTGAAAGCAGCTGGACCAGGTGGCCACTTGCTCGGCCAGCTCCATAAAACGACGGTCCCATTTATCCATAAGAGGCCTCTTCCCTGTCAGTTTCTTATTTTATTTATACCATGCCTGTATAAAAAACACAATGACGGGCAGGATTTTTAAAAACAAAAGAATTTTTGTGTATTTGCAAGAATACCGGTGTAAGTTGCTCATATTCACCTGAAATAACAGATTTTAACTGTTTTTCCCTGTTTGAATCCGTTGATTTTGCCCCCGTCTTTCTTTAATATAATATCCGTACTCATTAGCACTCTATCAAAACGAGTGCTAACAATATCAAAGGAGGTTTGTACTATATGAATATCAAACCATTGGGCGATCGTGTCGTAATTAAAAACGTTGAGTTGGAAGAAACCACCAGAAGTGGTATCGTTCTGCCCGGCAGCGCCAAAGAAAAGCCCCAGATGGCCGAGGTGGTGGCCGTGGGCCCCGGCGGCAATGTGGATGGCAAGGACATCGTCATGAGCCTGGAAGTCGGCCAGAAGGTAATCTATTCCAAGTATGCCGGCACCGAAGTTAAGCTGGACAAAGAGGAATACATCATCGTCCGCCAGAGCGACGTTCTGGCCATCATCGAATAACAAGGAGCGTGAAAGAACATGGCAAAACAGATTAAATACGGCGAAGATGCGCGCCAGGCGCTGGTAGCCGGCCTCAACTCGCTGGCCGATACGGTAAAAATCACTTTAGGCCCCAAGGGCCGCAATGTGGTGCTGGATAAAAAATTCGGCGCCCCGCTTATCACCAACGATGGCGTAACCATTGCTAAAGAAATTGAACTGGAAGACCCCTTTGAAAACATGGGCGCCCAGCTGGTAAAAGAAGTGGCCACCAGGACCAATGACGTGGCCGGCGACGGCACCACCACCGCTACGCTGCTGGCGCAGGCCATCGTACGCGTAGGCCTTAAGAACCTGGCCGCCGGCGCCAACCCGATGATGCTTAAAAACGGCATCCAGACCGCGGTGGACAGCACCGTGGAAGGCTTAAAAGAGCTGAGCAAGCCCGTTGAGAGCCGTAAGGCCATCGCCCAGGTCGCCTCCATCTCGGCCAATGACGAGAGCGTGGGCGAACTGATTGCCGACGCCATGGAAAAAGTGGGCAAGGACGGCGTCATCACCGTGGAAGAGAGCAAGACCATGCGCACCGAGCTGACTGTCGTGGAAGGCATGCAGTTTGATCGCGGCTATGCTTCGTCTTACATGGTAACCGATACCGACAAGATGCAGGCAGTGTTGGATGACGCGCTCATCCTCATCACGGATAAAAAGATTGCCACCATTCAGGAAATCCTGCCGGTGCTGGAGCAAATCGTGCAGACCGGCCGCAAGCTGCTGATCATCGCCGAAGATATTGAAGGCGAAGCGCTGGCCACGCTGGTGGTCAACAAACTGCGCGGCACGTTCAACTGCGTAGCCGTCAAGGCCCCCGGCTTTGGCGACCGTCGCAAGGCTATGCTGCAGGATATCGCCGTGCTGACCGGTGGTCAGGTCATCTCCGAGGAAATCGGCCTGGAGCTTAAGGACGCCAGCATGGATATGCTGGGCCGCGCCCGCCAGATCATCGTCGATAAGGACAATACCACCATCGTCGAAGGCGCTGGTGAAACTTCGGAAATCAAAGCTCGCATCTCATCCATTCGGGCGCAGATTGAAGAAACCACGTCGGATTATGACCGTGAAAAGCTGCAGGAGCGTTTGGCCAAACTGTCGGGCGGCGTAGCGGTCATCCATGTGGGCGCCGCCACCGAAATTGAGATGAAAGAGCGCAAACTGCGCATCGAAGACGCTTTGAGCGCCACCCGTGCCGCAGTGGAAGAAGGCATTGTGCCCGGCGGCGGTGTCGCGCTGCTCAACGCCATGAAGGGTCTGGATGCGCTGCTGACCGACGCCCAGGGCGATTTCAAGACCGGCATTCAGATCATTCAGGCCGCTTTGGAAGAGCCGCTGCGCCAGATTGCCACCAACGCCGGCCTGGAAGGCTCGGTCATCATCGACAAAGTCAAGGCTGACGGCACCATAGGCTTCGGTTATGACGTGTTGCGCAACGACTATGGCAATATGTTCGATAAGGGCATCATCGACCCCACCAAGGTCGCGCGCAGTGCCCTGCAAAACGCCGCCAGCGTCGCCGCTATGGTATTGACTACCGAAAGCCTGATCACCGACATCCCCGAACCTCCGCAGCCCGCGGCCGCACCCAACCCGGGCATGGGCGGCATGTATTAAGAAGCGAAAAACCCGCACAGATAAAAAGGAGCAGCCCATGGGCTGCTCCTTTTCTTGTTTTGATCGGCTGTTCAGCGTCCGGCAACGTCGGCCGTGAAGGGCAGCCGGGCAAAGGCAACGATGGTTTTTCGGTTCGCGTATCCGGATATGGGGCGCCCTATCGCACTAAGCTCCGGCGAAGAAAGGATTGCTGGTTCCCAAAAGGCAGCTACCGTGCGGCGCCGCTGTGATGCTGCGTCCCTTCCCCTATCCTCCGCCGTAAAACCAAAGCATTGCCCGCTACGCCGCCCCTCTCCATATGCGGCCGGCGATAGCATGATTGCGCCATAGAATAAAAAAAGGCGTAATGTTACACCGCCGTTTCCGCCTGCGTGTTTTTAGGCCTACGCTAGAGAATCCATATCGTATTGCCCGTCCGGATGCTTTCCATAGAATTTTTTACTGCCCCATATGGCAGTTGCAGGCGGGTCGAGGGAAACTCCGTTTTGCTCGAGCGGTTGATAGGTACTTCCATGGCCGCCACAATAAGACACAAAGCAACCCGCGCCTTTGTTGGATTTGCCCCACTTGGCTTCCCCCAAATCCAAAAGACCGCTCATTTTCGCGGTTGCCAAACGTCACACCGTCGTAATGGGGATCACCGGTCAGCACGGTAAGCCCCGGCACATCCCGGTAGGAAAGCGCCAGCCGTTTCGGATCTTTTGGCGAAACATTCATACCGCCAAATTTCGTGATCCTCCGCTTCTTTGCTAAAAGCAGCGCGCCGCCGGTGCCTGTCTACGAAATGATGAATACGCTGCCGGTTACCTGCTTGCACTTTTTTTTGATGCGACCGGCTTCTTCGGTGATCAACAGAGGCGTGCAATACGGCTTTTTCGCCGTTAAAACGCCGGCTATCGATAGTGATACCAGCTGATGCTGCTCGTCATAGCCGTGGGGGGTTTTGGCGATGACGTAGCCGTTTTGCGTATCTTGCTTTGTATAAAATCCAGCAACCGTGCCGTCAAAGGCATCTAAAATCCGGCGGCATACGTCTTCACTGCCCGTCGAGTCGACGATGGCAACGAAATCATCGCCCCCCAAATGGCCGACAAAGTCGGCGCCGTTTATCTCGCTGCGGATGATGTTGGCCAGATGCTTGATGAGCCTGTCGCCACTCTCAAAGCCGTATACATCGTTATAGGCCTTGAAGTTATCCATGTCAAAATACAGCACACAGCGCGTATGCCCGGCGGACAGCATCCGCTGCAGCGCCCGCTCTACCATGGCGCTGCCCGGTAGTTCGGTC
>JAQVWW010000057.1 GCA_028709505.1 Eubacteriales bacterium | reverse complement strand
CGTGTCGAGCTGGTAGGCGACATCGTGCAAAAGGGCTGCGGCGTGGTGGCGCTGCCCATCGGCACGCGCATGCCTGCCGACGCCGACGCGCGCTTCTCCAACGCCGTGCAGCTGGCGCAGCTGCTGGTCGAAGCCGGCGTCAAGCCCGCCGATATCTATCTGGACGCGCTGGTCTCGGCGCTGGCCACCGACGACAGCGCCGGCGTGCAGGCGCTGGACACCATCGCGCGCATCCGCGCGGCGCTGCCCGGCGTGCACGTCACCTGCGGCCTTTCGAACCTGTCCTTTGGCCTGCCCCGGCGCAAGCTCATCAACGCCGCCTTTTTGCAGTTCGCCGTCGAACGCGGGCTGGACAGCGTCATCCTCGACGTCGCCAACGCCGATCTGCGCCTGTCCATCGCCGCCGCCGAGGCGGTGCTGGGCCGGGATGAGTATTGCATGCGATACGTGACGGCGGCCAAATAGCCGGCGTTAAAAAAAGGCCGCATCGCCAGGCGATGCGGCCTTTTTTATCGAATGCCATTCCCGCGCCGGCTGCTTTTGCCCGATGGCGTTCCGCCGCCCGGCCCTTTTTCCCATGTTGCCCCGGTCGGCGCGGCCATCTTTCCCAGGGCCCGGCCTGGCCTTTGCGGAAAGGCGCCGGCACCAGCCTGCTCACTCTTTTTACTTCCCTGCTTAGCGCGCCCCCGGCGCATGTCAAAAGGCGTGCCCCTGCATGCCATTGTTACGCGGGTCAGTACAGGCTGCTCAGCCCGCCGCTCAAGTCCGCCAGCGAGAAGCCCACTGCCGCCGCAATGATGGCGCCGATGATCCACAGCACCACGCCGATGAGCGCCAGAATCAGCGTGGCCCGGGCATAGTTCTTTTTGCTGGGCTTGGCGTTGCCAAAGGCCCATACCAGCAGCATGATGATGTTGACCAGCGGGATACAGCTTAGCACAAATACGCCAATCCATTCCCCAATGCCCACAGTGGTACGGTTATCGCTCATTGAGTTCCTCCCCCGGGCGCTGCGCGCCGTTTTTTTCAGCATAACATCAGCATGGAGTTTTGACAATATTCATTATAGATATGCCGCGCGGCGCCGCTGTTCTATTCAAACACGATGACGGCGCAGTTGCCAATCTTGGTGCGGTCGTACATGAACTTGGCAAAGGATGTATAGTTGCGGATACACATGTGCGACTTGGGCACCGTACCCAGCGTAGACTGCCCTTCGGCCGAGCCGCCCACGTACACTTCGCCGGTAACCGGGTCCTGTTTGGAGCTGGTGGGTACGCCGTGGGTGTAGCCGCCGGCGCTAAAGCGGATGGCCCACAGCGCGTAGCCGTCCACGATGTCGTCGCCCTCGTTGTCATAATAGAAATAATGCTTGCGCTCGATGGCCGAAAACTCGCCCAACGGCGTTTTCAGCGACGAGCCGCCCTCTTTGCCGGTGGTCACGTAATTCATGGCGATCAGCGTCCACTGCCCGGCGTCGTCGCGCTCAAACATGCACAGGTTCTGAAACTTGCGGTCGACGACGATGGCCTGGGTCAGATCGCTGACCGCCGAGCGGGTGGATACGTATTTATCGGGTACCCAGTAGTAATCGCCAAAGCTGGGGAAATACACGCGGGTAAAGCCGTTGTACTGCTCGTACTGCCGGCCCAGCAGCCCGTCGGGCGCGTAGCGCACCGGGGCCTGGCTGCTGTCGGGCGTCGTGTAGCAGCCGGCGCCGGTGTCGCGGCGGTTCTCATATTCATCGGTGCTGGCGCCGTTGGCCAGTGCCGGCGGGCGGCCGTTGGCATTGCGGTAGTTGGAGATGCGCACGGTAAAGGGGCTGTCGGCGCTGGCCTCCAGCTCTTTTACCAGTGCAAACGCCTGCCCGTGGCGAAATGCGCGGGCGTCGCCGTTTGCCACGTTGACATAGCCCTGGGCGCCATCGTCCAGCGTCACCTTCAGCCACGATACGCCGTCGATGTCCTGCGTCGCCGCTTCGCTGGGCACGCGCTGGCCAAACGCCAGCGAAGTGATAGCCTTGCTCTTGGCCGACGCTTCGGTATGGACGGTGGTCTTCTGCAGCGCTACATAGTAAAAATCCCACGTGGCGTAGCGATCGTACAGCAAATTGACGCCGTAGGCCGGCGCCGTCTGCGCCTGGGTGGATTCATCGGGGGCCGGCGTGGCCGTCTGCCCGGGCTGCGCGCTTTGCTGCGGCACGCCGGTAACCACAAGCGCGGCCGTGGCCCCGTCTTGACCGGTGGCCCGTGCCGCCGGCAGGTTCCCTGCGCCCAGTAGCGCCAGTGCCACCGTTAAGCATATCATTCTTTTCATGCGCTTCTCCTTTATTGTGCCGTCTCGTACGGTGTCTAAAGACGCCGTATAACGTAGCGTTTTGCAGTGTGCATACGCCTTATCCTACCAAATTTTTCTGCCCATGAAAAGGCTTTTGCGCCTGGCGCGGCCTTTTCCTATTGCATTGCCGGTTTCTATGTTATAATCACTTTATCCGACCCCAGCCGCCGGCGGAATCGAAAGCTCCGCATGCTTTTGAGGGGGCGCACCGCCCAGCGGCTCGATACGGTTCTGTCCGCACACCCGCCGTGCGCGGGGCCGCCACGGCACTAAAATGTCTTTACAGGCAACCCTGTAACGCTGCAGGAGGAGAAACATGAGCTATCCCAAAATTCCCGATTTCGCCTTTTACGCCAATTTATTGACCGAATATAGCCGCTTAAAGCATGAAAACGGCTCCCAGGATGTTGATGCCGCGCTTTTAGCCGCCGAAGAGGGCCTAAAGGCCGCGCTGGAACACCTGAAAAACCTGCCCGAATGTCCGGAGCTGGCCGCGCGCGAGCCCGACGATCTGGCGGCCATCCAGGCGCTGCGCCCGGACGGCCCCCGCCGGCTGTGGAAAGAGCTGGACGCCGACACCTACGCCGACCGGCTCCAGGCCGCCTTTTTGGGCCGTATAGCCGGCTGCACGCTGGGCGCGCCGGTGGAGTTCTGGCCGGTAAGCGAGATGGAGGACTGGGCCGCCTACATCGGGCAAGAGTTCCCGCCCCGGGATTATTGGCTTAAGGCCAAAAAGCCGTCGGATCTGCGCTATCACATGAGCCCCTACTCGGCCTACACCCGCGATGGCATGGACGGCGCGCCGGTGGATGACGACATCACGTACACGCAGCTGGGTCTGCTCATCATGGAGGAGCACGGCATCAACTTCACCGTCGACGACGTGGGTCATGCGTGGAAGAAATATCTACCCTACGCCTGCACCGCCGAAGAGGTGGCGCTGGATAACTTAAACGCCGGCGTGCCCGCCCGCGAAGCCGCCATTCCCAACAACCCCTATGTGCAGTGGATTGGCGCCGATATCCGCAGCGATCCCTTCGGCTACGCGGCGCCGGGCTGGCCCGAGAAGGCGGCGCAGATGGCTTATGAGGACGCGTATGTATCCCACCGTCGCAACGGCATCTATGGCGAAATGTACTTCTCGGCGGTCATCGCCGCCGCCTTTGCCACCGGCGACGCCATGGAGGCGCTGCGCCTGGGCCTGACCGAAATCCCCGCCGACTGCACGCTGGCCCGCGACATTGCCTGGGCCTTTGATCTGGCGCCGTCGATACACGATTACAAGGCCGCCCGCGCCGCCGTGGACGAGCGCTTTGCCGGCATGTCCGGCGTGCATACAAACCTTAACGCCTGCCTGACCATCTTTGGCATCGCCATGAGCGGAAGAGATTTTACCCGCTGTATCTCACAGCTGGTGGCCATGGGGCAGGATAACGACTGCACCGCCGCCACCGCCGGCTCCATCATGGGCGCCGCCTACGGCATGGATATTATCCAACCCCACTGGTACCGGCCTTTTGGCAACAAAACCCTCAGTTATCTTAAGGGTATTCCCGAATTCGCCATTGATGACACGCTGGCGCGGTTCACCAAACTGGCCCGTCAGGTGTTCGCGTAACCCTTTACGGCTTGGCTTTCGCGTCAAAATAATATTTTCCTCGCCGAGCGACAGGCGCAAGGCGCTTGAGGCAACGGTTTGACGTTGTTTCCACTGGATAACCCTTGGTTCCCATGACGTGTCATGGAACCGGACAGCTTGTTATTAAAGGCCGCAAGGCTTTTCAACCTGTCAAACCGGCGGCTGATACTCCGATACAGCCCCAACGCATGTCAACCCGGCGGCTATGCCGCCGGGTTTTTTATTGCTTTGGCGCGTCGGTCAGCATCCAGGGGCTGCTCCAGGCCTGCCGCCCCTGCGCATCGCTCAGCTCCACGCGGATAAACGTATCCGCCGGGTGGATGGCATAGGTATAGCGGGTGTCGGCCCGGCGCGTCACGCGGTGATGGGACCACACGGTATTGCTATAGAAGATAGCCTGCTGGCAGGGGCTGCATTCTACGGAAAATATGCCGTCTGTCAGCGACAGCTGATGAATTTGCGGCCCGCGGCTGGCATAAAAGCGGCCCTGAGCCAGCGCGGCGCAGATATCCTTTTGCGTCAGCGCCGGCGCGTTGACGCAGACAAATGCCTGGCAGGCGTCGCCGTCGTAGAAGTGCGCGTCGTCAGCGGCCACCCAGTACAGCGCGCTGCCCCGTGCCGCGCAGATATCCAGCAAGTTGGACGAGTCGGCGCGCTGTCCGTTCCACGGCGGCACCGACACGGCGTTGTACACCTCGGCGCCGGACAGCCCCGTAAGGTTGCGGATATCCGCCGGCTCCATCAGCGACCAGGCCGGGTGGGCCAGTATGGCCAGCCCGCCGGCGGCACGGATGGCGTCCACGCAACCCTGGGCATCGGTTCGTTCTTTGGGCGGCAGCGCAAAGCTTTCCTCCATGCCTATGCCCACCACGTGGCAGACGCCGTAGGGCAGCGTCACGTCCAGCTCCACGCCGCCCAACACCACAAAGTCCTTGTCCTGCCGGCCAAACTGAGGACTCCAATGATCGGTGAAGGCGATAAAATCGTATCCGTTTTGCCGGTAAAGTGCCTCGGCCTCATCGGGCGTGCGCCGGCCGTCGCTACACGTTGTATGCGTATGCAGGTTCCCTTTGTAAAAGGCGTACGTCGGATCAAATCTCTTCATGCGTCCTCCTTCGTTGCGTCCCCGGGCTTGTTGTCACTGCGCCGGCGGCGCGGGGATGCTCAAATACATGGCGGTGAAGCGCTGAATAATCCAATAGACATAGTTGGCCTCCAGCCTGCGTCCGGCGTTGAGGGGGCGTCCGTAAGCGTTTGTGCCTTCGTCGGCCGGGTCTTGCAGGATAAACCATAGCGAATCGCCGCGTTTTTCGTAGCCGTATACTACCACGCAGTGGCCGGATTCCTGTATGTTGCCGGCGTTGACCTGGCAGAAAAGGATGTTTCCGTCGTCCAGCAGCGCAATCATCTGCTGCAAGTCCATGGTATGGGCCTGGTAAGGTATGCCGAAGCGATCCAACGTCTCCTCCACCGGGTAGATGGTCCATCCTTCGGTGATATACGGGTAATAATCGCGCAGTTGCTGCGGCGTGGCGGCGCTGGCGGCATGGTACCATTTGATGGCCATGGCGGCGGCGGTGGGCATGCAGTTGACGCTGCTGTACGGCCCGGTGTCCTCCTGATCCATATACCAGTCGTAAGGCCGGTCGTTTATCCGCGTGACCGGCGGCTGGCTTAGGCGGGCGCGGTCTTCGTATTCTTCGATGAGCCGGCGGGCCATGCGCAGCACACGCTGATAAGGCACCGGCCCGTACAGGATGTCCCAATACTGCTGGGCTTTGTCCGGCGAGGCCTGGTGCAGCTCAGCCTGGTAGTCCAGGTCCAGTCCGTCCAGGTAATTGAGCACCCAGCCGGGCAGCATGTTGATGCGCACCGGCAGGTCGGGCGTAAAGGTGTCGTAGGACGGATATGTGTACATCAGCAGCGCTTCCATGGCCTTGCGGCAGTACACGTCGTCGGTATCGCCGGGCCGGTTGAACGCTTCGTTGCGCAGCACAATTTCGCCTTGGCTCTGCTCGTAGAGCGTGACAAATATTTTGGCCAGCTCTGCCCGGTTCAGCGGATAGGTGTCGTCCGCGTACAGCCCGGACAGAACCTGGCCGCTGTCGGGCAGCGTGTAAGCCGGCTGCCCGTCCTGCACAATTTCCAGCATGCCCTCGTACAGCTCCACCAGCTGTTGGGCGTCCCGGGCGGTGGCCACGTCGCTGCTGCGGCCGTATATGCTGTCATCCACCGCAGCCAGCCAGCCGGTCATCTGATCCAGCGCCATACGCCAGCTTAAGGGGCTGTCGGCGGGGTCGAAGGACGGATAATGGGTGATCCCGACGGCTATGGCCTTGCGCATCGCCGTATCGGTCAGCGCGGCGTCGATACCGGCGTCATCCACGGCGCCGCCGGCCAGATATTCGTAGGCTTCCACCAGCAGCGCCAGCGCGTCGTGTGTCGACGCGGTGCTGTCATAGGGGCGGTATTCGCCGGCCAGGCCGCGGCTGCGCATCCACAGCATATCGTCCAGATATCCGGCGGCGGCGGACAGCTGCGCCGCCACGTCGTCAACGGGATAAAGCAACGCGCCGTTGGGCGCGACAAAAAGCGACGGCCAGCGCAGCAGCACCGTGCCGTCGCGCAGCTGCAGCGTCGTGCTCAGCGCCAGGTAACCGCCGGTCTGATCCATGCGGTGCACCAGCGCCAGTTCATCCTGGGCCGGCAGGCCCCGCAGCGCCGTTTCGTAATACCGATAAATTTGCTCGTTGACGTCGGCAGCCTGTTCTATGCCGCCTATCTGCGGGCAGGTATAGCCGCCGCAGCGTACGTTGAGCAACGCCGGCTGCGGCGTGGACGTGGCCGCCGGCGCCTTTATCACCGCGCAGGACGACAACAGCATAACACCCGCCAGCAATGCCGCTATACGCATGCCGGCGGTCATCGGGTGATGAGCCTTCAACTCTGCCTCCGAAAAACGTTTTGATATAGTATAGCACAAATCTTGCCGGGCCATGTTTCAAATCCCGATAAAAATAAACGAAGCGCGGCAAGAATGCGACGCTTCCC
This sequence comes from Eubacteriales bacterium, assembly GCA_028709505.1. Lineage (GTDB taxonomy): Bacteria > Bacillota > Clostridia > Christensenellales > UMGS416 > STF2-111. Next base: position 51 of record JAQVWW010000057.1, on the reverse strand, counting down.
AAAGGTTATGCGTAAGGGGCACGCCCGTTGCTCATCCCCGATGGCGAAAAA
>JAQVWW010000056.1 GCA_028709505.1 Eubacteriales bacterium | reverse complement strand
CTGGGCGGGCGCAGTGGGCTCTTCGGTCACCGGCGCCAGCAGCGCGTCCAGCCCCCGGCCCAATCCATGTTTTTTTACTGCCATACTAGTCTCCTTTTTTGGTCTGGGCGATGAACTCATCGGCCAGCGCGTGGTAGGCTTCGGCGCCGCTGCAGGTGGGGTCGTACAGCATCACCGGCAGCCCGTGGCTGGGCGCCTCGCTTAAGCGTACGTTGCGGGGAATGAGCGTGTTGTATACTTTCTCGTGAAAGTGCCGCTGCACCTCCTGGGCCACCTGTACCGAGAGGTTCGTACGGGCATCGAACATGGTCAGCACCACGCCTTCCACAGAAAGATGCGGGTTGAGATGCTTTTTGACCACCGACGCCGTGTTCATCAGCTGCGACAGGCCCTCCAGCGCGTAAAATTCACATTGGATGGGCACCAGCAAATTATCGGCGGCCGTCAGCGCGTTGAGGGTTAAAAGCCCCAGCGAAGGCGGGCAGTCGATGAAAATATAATCGTATTGGCTGCGGGCGGCGTCCAGCTTGCCCTTTAAAATGTGCTCCCGGGCGATGGCCGACACCAGCTCCACTTCGGCGCCCACCAGGTTAACGTCGGCGGGGAGAATGTGCAGCCGATCCAGCATCGTGGGCAACGCCGCCTGGCTGACGGTGGCGTCGTTGATGAGCAGATCGTAGCTGGATAGCTGGATGTGCGGCTTATCAATGCCATAGCCGCTGGTAGAATTGCCCTGGGGGTCCAAATCCACCAGCAGCACGCGATAGCCTTTGGACGCGATGCACGCGCTTAAATTGACCGACGTGGTGGTTTTGCCCACGCCGCCTTTCTGGTTCGCCACCGCCACAATCATACCCAAAATTCTTCCTCCCGCTCGACATAAGTGTGATATAATACATAAAACATTATACGGTATTCCGCTTGGAAAGAAAAGAATTGACTTTTCCCAGATAACGGAAGTGTTTCACGTGAAACAAACGGTCAGGCCGGGCCGGACGGAAAGGGAGATAGGTATGCTCAATCAACAGGTGGTGCAGGCGATGCAGGGTGGGTCGGCCATCCGCAAGATGTTTGAGGAAGGCAACCGGCGGCGCAAGCTGTACGGCGCCGAGAACGTCTACGATTTTTCGCTGGGCAATCCGGACTTGGAGCCACCGCGCAAGGTGCAGCAGGCGTTTGCCAAGTTCATCCAAGAGCCTAATATCCATAAATATATGCCCAACGCCGGCTTTGACGACGTGCGCCAGGCGGTGGCCGATTACGAAGCGCGCCGTTGGGGCAAGGCGCTTACGGCCGCGCAGGTGGTCATGACGGTAGGCGCCGCCGGCGGGTTAAACGTGGCGCTCAAGGCGCTGCTCAATCCCGGCGACGAGGTTATCATCCTTTCGCCGTATTTTGTCGAGTATAAGTCTTATATCGGCAACAGCGGCGGTGTGCCGGTGGAAGTACGCACCGCCGATGATTTTCAGCCCGATGCCGCAGCCATCGCCGCGGCGCTGACGCCGCGCACCAAAGCCATCATCCTCAACACGCCGCACAACCCCACCGGCGTCATCTACACCGCCCAGAAACTTGCCGAAGTGGCTGACGTGCTGCGCGACGCCGAAAAAAAATACGGCGCCGGCATCTATGTCATATCCGACGAGCCTTATGCCAAACTGTGTTACCAAGGGGAGGTCCCTTCGCTGTTCCGTTTCTTCGACAACGCCATCATCGGCAACTCCTTTAGCAAATCGCTGTGCCTGCCCGGTGAGCGCATTGGTTACCTGGCGGTCAACCCCGAGGCCGACGAAAGCGAGCTGCTGTGCGGTGCGCTGGCCTATACGAACCGTACGCTGGGGTTTGTCAACGCGCCTTCGCTGCTGCAGAAGGTGGTGGGCGCCACGCTGGACGAGGCGGTGGACGTCGAGATCTACCGCGAACGCCGCGACATGCTGTACCATTGCATTACGTCGCTGGGCATGGAATGCATTTTACCCGACGGCGCGTTCTATCTGTTCCCCAAAGTGCCGGGAGGCGATAGCGCCGCCTTTGTCGACGCGGCGGCCAACGAGAACATTCTTATCGTAAACGGCGCAGGCTTCGGCGCGCCGGGCTATGTGCGCATTGCCTACTGCGTCGATACCGATATGATTCGCCGATCGCTGCCGGCCTGGCAGCGGCTGCTGAGCGGCTATAACAAATAATGGATGCAGGGCGGGGGCCGTAGCACAAGGATGCCGGCATATCCCCGGTTGCACCTAACGGGAGGCACACCCCAAAAGGAAACACTTGTTGAACGGGCCGTCTTGGCCCGTTTTTTTGTTTTCTTGCACAGGCGTCCGGTTACCGCTGTGCCGGAACGCTAGCCAAAGAGCACACGGGGCGTTAAGGCGGGCCGAACTGCTGTGTTTTGTCGGTACGGGCCGAGAAAATCTTGATTTAACCATTTCCAATGCGCTACGGGCGCGAAACCATAGTGGCGCAGCAGCAAAAGGGGCCCATAGGGCAGATGAACAGCCGGCGTTGCGTGGGTAAAGGTATGCAAAAAGTGCGCCTTGCGGCGCACTTTATGGCTCACGCAGCCGCACGGCGGGGGCGGGCGCGAAAGGTGCTTGTACGTCGCGCTGCGGTCGCTTTGCGGCCGTCGACGCTGCCCGTAGCAAGTGGATATGCAAAAAGGGCACGTTGCGGCGCACGGTATAATGTTTCACGTGAAACACTTTTTTATTTCTTCGCCCAGCCCAGCGAGCGCTCGACGGCGCTGTGCCAGCCGGTAATGCGCACTTCGACGTCGTCCGGCGAAAGGTTGGGGCGGAACACGCGGTTGGCTCGCCAATTCTCGGAGATCTCTTCGGTGCACGAGAAAAACCCGGTGTGGATACCGGCAAAATAAGCGCAGCCCATGGCGGTGGTCTCAATGGAGCGGGGCCGGATGACCGGCACACCCAGAAGGTCTGATTGGAACTGCATCAGCAAGTTGTTTGCGGTGGCGCCACCGTCCACCTTCAGGCCTTTGAGCACCATGCCGGTATCGGCCTGCATGGCTTTTAGCACGTCGTAGGATTGGAAGGCAATAGCCTCCAGCGCCGCCCGTACGATATGGGCGCGAGACGAGCCGCGGGTTAAGCCCACGATGGTGCCGCGGGCATACATATCCCACCACGGCGCGCCCAGCCCGGCAAAGGCCGGCACCACGTATACGCCGCCCGAGTCGCTCACCTGCTGGGCCACCTTCTCGGAATCGGCCGATGACGATATCAGGCCCATCTCGTCGCGCAGCCACTGTATCGTGGCGCCGCCCATGAAAATGGAACCTTCCAGCGCGTACTGGGGTGTGCCGCCGCATTGGGGGCCCAAATCCCAGGCCAACGTGGTCAGCAGCCGCGATTTGGAGAATATCGGCTTATCGCCGGTCTTCATCAGCAAAAAGCAGCCGGTGCCGTAGGTATTCTTGGCATCACCGTCGTTTACGCAGTTTTGGCCAAACAATGCCGCGTGCTGGTCGCCGGCTACGCCGCAAATGGGGATTTCCGCGCCCAAAAAGGAGCGATCCAGCAAGCCGAAATCGGCGCAGTTGGGCTTAACCTCGGGCAGCATGCTGCGGGGTATGCCCATCAGCGAGAGCAGTTCGTCATCCCATTGCAGCGTGGAAATGTTAAACAGCATCGTGCGCCCGGCGTTGGTTACGTCGGTTACGTGGCTTTTGCCGCGGGTAAGGTTCCAGATAAGCCACGAATCCACGGTACCAAAGAGCAGCTTGCCGGCCTGGGCGTCGGCACGCGCGCCGGGCACGTTATCGAGAATCCATTTGATCTTGCTGCCTGAAAAATAGGCGTCGATAATCAGGCCCGAGCGGCGTTGGATGATGAGATCGGCGCCTTCCTGCTTGAGCGACTCGCAAAAAGGGGCGGTGCGGCGGCATTGCCAGACGATGGCGTTGTACACCGGTACGCCGGTGGTGCGATCCCATACGAGGGTAGTCTCGCGCTGGGTGGCCATGCCGATGGCCTCGATATCACGCGGATCGATTTTCCCCTTTTCCATTGCAGCGCGCAGCGTATCCAGCTGGGAGTTGAGAATATCATAAGGGTCGTGCTCCACCCAGCCGGGCTGGGGATAGAGCTGACGAAATTCCTGCTGGGCCGAAGCCACAACGTTCATGTCCTTGTCATAGATGATGGTGCGGGAACTGGTGGTCCCCTGGTCAAGAGCTACGATGTACTTCATAGTCTGCCTCCGGGAAGATGATAGTAAAATTATATAACAAAATGCCCAAAAAGGGAGGGGTAACTTTAAAAAAACCAGCCTAAAAGCCGCTAATTCGGCAAACATATTCCAATAAACCGGTCCAACCCGAATGTCGGCGCGAAAATCCCGGTGATAGAGCCGGGTGCCGACGGCGGCACTACAATTGCGAAAACCGGATAAAATAGGGTATAATGTCTTCACCCGCTGACGAGAGCTTAGATTTCGGGCGGGTCCCGAAAACAGGGAAGTACAAAGGGTCGCTACGCGGCGCTTGCTTGGGGTAGTTGTACGCGGCGCTTGCGTCGCGGGGCAGTTGTGCCGGCTGCACGCATGATAGTATGTCGGCAGCGCGCCGCCGGCAAGGTGAGAAAGTCTTTGGTGTAGGGGGCGGTCGCCCCATGGCGCCGCGCAGCGAAGTTCAGGAGGACAGGATGCCCATTCGTCATATCATTTGGGATTTTAACGGGACGCTGCTGGATGATGGCCGGGTTACGATGGACGTGGTAAACGCCATGCTACACCGGCGAAGCCTGCCGCCGATGGACTATCCCTTTTACCGGGCGGTGGTGATGTTCCCGGTGATGGAATATTACCGCCGGCTGGGTTTTGATCTGCAGGGCGAAGGCTTTGACGGCATGGTCGAGGAGTTTGTAGCCGGCTATGAGGCCGTCTGGCGGCAGGCGCAGGTGCTGCCTGACGTGTATCGGGCGCTGGAAGAGCTGCAGGGCCTGGGGCTGCAGACGTCGGTGTTGACGGCCAGCCATCTGGACGCAGCGCGGGAACAGCTGGATTATTTTGATTTGAGCAAATATTTTGACGTGGTGACCGGCACCGATAGCTTTGCCGGACACGGGAAAACCCAGCTGGCCGCCGAACATATGCGCCGCTGCGGCCTGACCGGCGGCGAAACGGTGCTCATCGGCGACTCGCCCCACGATCTGGAGACGGCACAGGAGGCGGGCTGCGGCTGCATATTGCTCTCCTGCGGACATTTTTCACGCATTCGGCTGCAGCAATACGGCGTGCCGGTGGCCGATACGGCACTGGAAGCCATCGGCCTGCGTGACGATCCCGCCGCCTTTGCCGGCGCGTTACGCCGTTAGCGCTTGCGCGGGCTCGACTTCGGCGGGGAGAGGATGTTCCCGCGGCAGCACCGGTGATTCACCGATACAAAGGGCGCCCCTATGCTCACCGGGCGCCCTTTGTGTTATCGGATAAGCGCAGGCAGGCTGGAAAAGGCAGGAGGTGCCCGGCGGACTGTCTGGCGCTTAAAAGGAAAAAACGATATAAAGGCGGCGGTGCGGCCCGTGGATGTGCCAAACGGCTTGTGGCGGCACGCCTTTTTGACCGGCAACCTTGCCGGCCTCTAAAATTACACGGTGGGCGCGGGGTGGCCGGAACAAGTATTGGCTACCCGAAGATGCCCAAAACGAAGTTATTTCTTGCGAATACCATTATAGCATTAAATCGCCCTGGGAAAAATAGGAACCATTTTAGATTTGGTGTTAAATTTACACGTACGCGCAAAATGCAACAGCGAAAGATCGGCAACCCAAAGGCAGAAAATCGCCGCGACGTGAAGCAGGAGAACAGCAGCGGAAACGGGCAGAAAGGGCGCAGGCGGCGCCGGACGATAAAGCGGCATCCGGCCGGCCGAAAGAAAAATAAAAAAAGCGCCGTTGAGCCGGCGCTTATGGTTGCGGCGCCGCAAAGCCGGCTTGCATGGAGACGCAGCCGCGATGGGAAGGCCGGATAAAAAGCCGGTACAGCGCAAAAACCGGCATCAAAGGACGGATTCATAGGCATAATCAAATCCGCGCTGGCCGCCACAAGCCCAGAACCCTGCAAAAGCCGGTTCGCCGGGCTGCGCCCTCCACAATTGCAGCAAAAACTGGGGCAAAGGATACGCCAAAAATACCTTTGCAGGGCACCGAAGGCTTGCCTAGCTCCGCAGCGCCGCGCGTAGCGCACGGTGGCAGGGTTCCACCTGCGCCAGCAGCTCGTAAAAATCCGCCGAGTGATCGGGATGGACGAAGTGGCAAAGCTCGTGGGCGGCCACGTAGCGGATGACGCTATAAGGGTAGCCCAGCAGCCGCGTGTTAAAAGTGACCACGCCTTTGTGCACCAGGCAGCTGCCCCAACGGCTCTTCATGTCCCGCAGCTTAATCTGCGGCCGCGGCACGCGCTGGGCTGCCAGCGCCGGCAAGCATTCGTCGACAGCCCTAGCAAACAGAATCTGACACTGCCGGCGTTGCCACTGCCGCAACAGTCGCGATACAGCGGCGGCGTCGTCGGGGTGAGGCAGCGTGACGTGCAGCCGCTGGGCATCCAGCGCCACGCCCCGCGCTCCGGCGGATACGGTTATGGGCACCGTATTGCCCAAAAAACGCAGCATATCGGCTGGCTCCGGCTGCGCGGCCTGTCGTTGCCGCTGTTGCGCCGCCAAAATCCAGGCAGCCTTGCGCCGCACAAACGCGTCGACGGTATCGACGGGTACCAAATTTGGCGCCGACACGCGCACGGCACCGCCGGTCACACGTAAATTGATGTTCTTGACCCGTTTGCGGGTCAGATGGTAGACGATGCGGCTCGGGCCGTAAGACACGCTGCGCTGCAAGGCGATCCCCTTTCTGCCGAAGAGTCGGCCAATTTGTTTTTGTGGCGGGCAGCCAAAGGCGCCGACACGCGCGAAGGGATGTTCTTGACCCGTTTGTGGGTCAGAGGGTAGACGATGCGCTCGGGCCGTAAGACACGCTGCGCTTACAAGGCGATCCCTTTCTGCCGAAGAGTCGGCGGATTCATTTTTGTGGAGGGCAGCCTAACGCGCTGACACGCGCACGGCACCCGCCGGTCACGCGCAAATGGATGTTTTTGACCCGTTTGCGGGTCAGAGGGTAG
>JAQVWW010000055.1 GCA_028709505.1 Eubacteriales bacterium | reverse complement strand
CGCCGAGCTGGATGAGATCTCCCGCAAGATCATGCAGCACGAAATCGAGGAGGCGGCGCTAAGCAAGGAAACCGGCAAGACGTCCCTCGAGCATCTGGACGAGATTCGCCGGGAACTGTCGGACATGCGCACCCGGTTTAGCCAGATGAAAGCCAAGTGGGAGAACGAAAAAAGCGCCATCTCCAAGGTGCAGAAGCTGCGCGAGGAAATCGAGCAAGTCAACGCCGAGATGGAGCGGGCCCAGCGCGAGTACGATTTAAACAAAGCCGCCGAGCTAAAATACGGCCGGCTGCCGGCGCTGCAAAAGGCGCTGGATGAGGAGGAAAAAATTGCCGATCAGGGCGCCGCGCATACGCTGCTGCGTGATAAAGTGACCGACGAGGAAATTGCCCGCATCGTCGCCCGCTGGACCGGCATCCCGGTGGCAAAGCTGATGGAGGGCGAGCGTGAGAAGATCCTGCACTTGGCCGATATCCTGCACCGGCGCGTCATCGGCCAGGACGAGGCGGTGGAAAAGGTAACCGACGCCATCATCCGCTCCCGCGCCGGCATTCAGGACCCCAACCGCCCCATCGGCTCGTTCCTGTTCCTGGGCCCCACCGGCGTAGGCAAAACCGAGCTTGCCAAGGCGCTGGCGCAGGCGCTGTTCGACGACGAGCGCAACATGACCCGCATCGACATGAGCGAATACATGGAGAAGTTCTCGGTATCCCGGCTGGTGGGCGCGCCTCCGGGGTACGTGGGCTACGAAGAAGGCGGGCAGCTGACCGAAGCGGTGCGGCGCAAGCCTTACTCGGTGGTGCTGTTCGACGAAATCGAAAAAGCCCATGCCGACGTGTTCAATATTCTGCTGCAGGTGCTGGACGACGGGCGCATCACCGACTCCCAAGGCCGCACGGTGGACTTTAAAAACACCGTCATCATCCTGACGTCAAACCTGGGTTCGTCGTACATCCTCGACGGCATCGACGCCCACGGCGAAGTCAGCCCCGCCGCCCGTGAACAGGTGGACTATCTGCTCAAGCAGCAGTTTCGGCCCGAGTTTCTCAACCGCATCGACGAGGTTGTGTTCTATAAGCCGCTAACGAAGGCTGAAATCAGCTCCATTGTCAACCTGCTGATGGCCGGCCTGCAGGCCCGCCTGGACGACAGGCACCTGCATATCCGCCTAACCGATGCCGCCCGGCAGCACATCGTGGACAGCGGCTACGACCCGCAGTACGGCGCGCGGCCGCTCAAGCGCTTTTTACAAAGCCGTGTGGAAACGCTGGTGGCGCGGATGATACTGGCCGAATACCTGCCGCCGGATACGACCCTCATGGTGGACTATGGCCCGCAGGGCCTGACGGTGCGCAAAGAGTAAATCGATACCGGCATGCATAACGAATGCCGAGGCAATTGCCTCGGCATTTTTCCTTTTTATGGCGGCTACATGCGGCTTATTCGGCCGGTTCCACGGCCTGGGCCGGCTGGACCGAAGTGACGCCGCCCACCACGTTGCACGCCCAGTAACCGGTGCGCACGATGACAATGCCCACCACCGACTTAAACGCGTCGGGCAGGAAACACAGCGGGTAGAGTACGGTAATGTCCAGGCCGGTAAAGTTGACCATTAGGTATGTGTATGGCACAACGATAAGCCACGTATAGGCGCTGTCAAACAGCAGCGTGATAAACGTCTTCCCACCCGAGCGCATGGCGAAGTAACTGCAGTGCGATATGCTGTGAAACGGCATGTACAGCGCCACCGTGCGCATAAAGATGGTGGCCAGCCGGCGCACCGGCTCCTCGGTATTGTAGATGCGCGGGATAGCGCCTGCGCTAAGCGCCAACGCGGCACCCAGCACAACGCTGATACAGACGCTAAAAAAGATGAGCTTCCACGTCTGGCTGCGGGCCAGATGCAGATCGCCGGAGCCCAGCGCCTGCCCCACCATCACCGCCACCGCCGATCCCATCGACATCATAAAGACGTTAAACAGGTTGGTGACGGTGCTGGAGATGTTAAGCCCGGCCACCACCATAAGGCCGCTGGTGGAGAATATCTGCGTCAGCGTCGTCATGCCCAGCGCCCAGAGCAGCTCATTGAGCAGCAGCGGCGCGCTTTTTGCCGCAATCTCGGCGGCCAGCCTCTTGCCGATGCGAAACGACCTGTAGACGCCGTGCAGAAAGAAGAACTTTGTGCGGTTCGCGTGCGCGCCGCCGGCCACGACGGCCAGCTCGACAAAACGGCTGAGCACCGTGGCAATGGCCGCGCCCTGCACGCCCAGCCGCGGAAAGCCGAACTTGCCGAAGATGAGCAGATAGTTGAACACCAGGTTGACCAGCACCGCGGCCAGGCTGGATAACATGGGCAGCATCGTCTCGCCGTTCTCGCGCAGCGTGCCGCTGTAGCTCTGCGTCAACGCAAAGGGCAGCAGACCCCACAGCATCACGCCCAGGTACTGCTTGCCATATTGCAGCATGGCCGCCGCGTCGGCGGCGTCGCCTTCGCCCTTTAAGTAAAGCGACAGCAACGGCTGGCCCCACACAGTGAGGATGGCCACGCCCACGACGGTGATGCCGGCCACCATCAGCAGCTTAAAGCGGAAGGCCTGGCGCAGGCCCTCCCAGTCCCGCGCGCCGGCAAACTGCGCGCCGTAAATGCCGGCGCCGGATACGGCGCCGAATATGGCCAGGTTGAACACAAAAACAAGCTGATTGGCGATGGCCACGCCGGACATCTGCAGCGTGCCCACCGCGCCCACCATCACGTTATCCAGCAGGTTGACAAAGTTAGAGACGGTATTTTGTACGATAATCGGCAGAATCAGCGCAAGCACGGCGCCGTAAAACGCTTTATTCCCCAAAAACGTATGTCGAAAGCGGCGCCATAGGCCGTCGGCATGGGTCAGTTGCATATTTCTCTTTACCTTTCCGGCACAGCGCCTAGTTGATAACCTTATAACATATAACACATCGGCCGTCTTCCGGCAAGGCCCGACCGGAAAATTGTCCGGCTGCGTCGCCGCCATATTCTGCCACCGGTCAGACAGGCACCGCGCCCCCACCGTACCAACGTAACAAAGCAGGCCGATAGGCTGCCGCCGACCGGCGGTATATTTTTTGCCGGGCTTGGGGCATTTTCCTTTGGCGCTGGATTTTACGCCCTTGTGCGGCTATAATTGCGGTATCAAAGCCTATAGGGGGAACCAATATGCAACGCATCGCCATGATAGGCATGGGCGTGATGGGCCGGGCCATGGCCGCCAACCTGTTAAAGGCCGGCTACGCGCTGCGCGTCTACACGCGCACCGCCGCAAAGGCACAGGAAGTGGTTTCCGCCGGCGCGCTGTGGTGCGATACCATCGCCGACTGCGTGGCCGACGCCCAGGCCGTCATCACCATCGTAGGGTACCCCCGCGATGTGGAAGAAGTCTATTTCGGGCCCGGCGGCATCCTCTGTTGCGCCCGCCCCGGCGCCTATCTCATCGATATGACCACCACCAGCCCGAAGCTTTCGCGCCGAATCGCCGCTGACGCGGCAGAGCGCGGGCTATTCGCGCTGGACGCACCGGTTTCGGGCGGCGACGTGGGCGCGCGCAACGCCACGCTGTCCATCATGGTGGGCGGCGACGCCAAAGATTACCATGCCTGCCGGCCGTTGCTGGCGGCGATGGGTTCGCGTATTGTCTACGCCGGCCCCGCCGGCTGCGGGCAGCACACGAAGATGGCCAACCAAATTGCGCTGGGCGGCGTCATGGCCGGCCTGTGCGAAGCGCTGGCCTACGCCCGCGGCGTGGGGCTGGACGCGCAGACGATGCTGGACAGCGTAAGCCACGGCGCCGCCGGCAGCTGGCAGATGACCAACACCGCCCCGCGTATCCTCAAAGGCGATTTTGAGCCGGGATTTTTTATCAAGCACTACATCAAGGATATGGCCATCGCCAGCGAAGAAGCCCAGGCCGTGCAGCTGGATTTGGGCGTGCTGAGCCAAGTGCTGGACATGTATCGCCGGCTGGAGCAGCAGCAGATGGGCGACTTGGGCACCCAGGCCCTCATTAAATACTACGATACGGATTTTTAGCCCCGCAAAGGAGCGCCGCGATGGAATGGAACCCGCAGTTATATCAAGACCGGCACGCGTTTGTAACGCAATACGGCAAAGATTTACTGGAATATGTGCGGCAGCTGTCGCCGGCGGCGATATTGGATTTGGGCTGCGGCACCGGCACGCTGACCGACGCGCTGCGCGGCTATGCCGGCCGCGTGGTGGGCATCGACGCATCTGCGCACATGATTGCCTATGCCAGGAAGCAGTATCCCGGCATCGAGTTTTGCGTGATGGACGCGCTGGCGCTGCCCTATCGCGAAGAGTTTGACGCCGTGTTCTCCAACGCCGTATTCCACTGGATTCCCCGCCAGGAGCAGCTGCTGCGCGGCATCCATACGGCTCTTAAGCCCGGCGGCAAGCTCATCTGTGAGTTCGGCGCCTACGGCAACATCCGCGCCATCCAGCAGGCCTTTTGCGCGGCGCTGGGAAAACTGGGCTACTCGTACTACAGCCCTTTTTTCTTTGCCATCGCCCAGGAATACGGCGCGCTGCTGGGCGACACCGGGTTCCTGGTGGAAACCGTCTTCGAGTTTGACCGCCCCACGCCGCTGGCCGGCGCCCAGGACGGCCTGCGCCACTGGATGACGCAGTTTTTTGCCCATGAGCTGGGCATGCTGACCGACGACGAACGCGAAGGCGTCTTGAAAGACGTGGAAAAGGCGCTGGCGGCGCGGCTATGGGACGGCAGCCAATGGATTGCCGACTACCGCCGGCTGCGGGCGGTGGCGCGTAAGCCGACGCGCTAGCACGGTAACAACGGGAAGAATCCCTATGAAAAAAGGAAGCACACAGTGCTTCCTTTCGCTTTGTACGCAATGTGCATTACTCCTCCAGAAAAAACCGAAGCACCTGCCGCACATACGGCGTCAGAATCGGTTCGGGGCTGCGGTAGATCTCGTGCTTGGCGCCGCGCACGCGCACAAGCCGGCCGTTGGGAATGCGCGCAAGGAACGCTTCCTGGGCCTTGGGCAGCACCAGATCGTCATACTCGGCCTGAAAAAGCAGCACCGGCACCTGTACGCGGGCACAGTTTTTACGGTTTAAAAGGGCGCGGGTCACGCGGATGGACTCACTGGTCCAGCGGTAGGTGGCGGCGCTGTTTTGCAGGTGCGGCGTATGGATTTGCCGATTCAAATAATAGTCGTACCGCGCCCGCGACGTACAGCAGGCCTGCTCAAACCTGGCGTTGGGATTGAACGGGCCGTGCAGGAACAGATACTCTTGCCCATGCCCGGTCCACACTTTGTAATCGGCCATCAGCAGCCCCAGCAGCGCGGGATACTTGCCGGGGTTGACCTGTATCATCGGCGCGTTGAGCACGGCGCGGCGAAATACGCCGGGGTGCTCCTGCAGCATCCGCGCGGCGATGGCGCCGCCCATCGAGTGCCCGTACAGCAGCAGCGGCTCGCCCTGGGCAACCTGCGTGGCAAAGGCGGCCAGGTCGTCCACATAATCGTCAAAGCGTTCCACATGGGTCAGGCTATAATCATCGCTATAGCGGTATGATTGACCGTGCCCGCGGTGATCCACGGCGTATACCCGCAGGCCGGCCTGCCAAAAATACCAGGCCATTTCACGGAACTTCTCGGCCGACTCGGCATAGCCATGGCAGATGATGACGGTGCCGCGGGCGTTCTCTTTCGGGTAATGTTCCCAGTAGATGGGCTGGCCGGAGATCCGCTCAAAAAAGCCGCTTTGGACGATGGCGGCCAAAGCCGGTTGTACCGTTTCGTCCATAAAAGCGGCATAGCCGTCGTCGGGAATGCAAACGATGGTATCGGGCGATTTCGTTTCCCTGTATGTCGTCATGGCAATCCCCTCCCCCTTTTTTAAACACAATGCCTTTTGGTCAGGCTATCACACGTTGCGCCGGATGTAAATAGCGCCGCCCGGCGGTAGGACTGCCCATAACCAGCATACGCGGCAATCGCCCATGCTTATGCGCAAAGGATGCCGCGGGGCGTCCTGCCGCGGCATCCTTATAACAAGCCGTTTCACGCGAAAGCACAGCCGCCGCACTCCTATTGGGGCATCCCACCCGCTAAAAAACCCCCGGCGAAACCCTTGTCAAGACGGCCCTAAAAAGGCCATCGGGCCGCGCAGACGCTCCCAGGCAAATGTCCCCGGGCCCACCTTACCGGTACAGCGGCCCGTAGTTGGCGCAGGCGCGGTAATCTGCGCCGGTGGTGTCGCCGTTTACGCCGAAAGCCACCCAGGCATGGGGACGATAGAGGTCGGCGTCGTCCACGTTGTGCATCGATACCGGGATGCGCAGCATGCTGGCCAGCGTGATGATGTCCCGCCCGATATGGCCGTAAGCAAAGGCTCCGTGGTTGGCGCCCCAGTTGGCCATCACCGAATAGACGTCGGTAAAGGCGCCCTTACCGGTCAGCCGCGGCACAAACCACGTGGTGGGCCAGGTCTTATCGGTACGCTCGTCCAGCATGCGGTGCATGTCCTCGTCCAGCACGGCGCTGTGGCCTTCGGCTATCTGCAGCACCGGGCCTATGCCGTCCACCAGATTGACGCGCAGCAGCGTGATGGGCATCTCGCACTGGGTTTTAAAGTGCGACGAATAGCCGCCGCCGCGGAAATACTCGCGGTTGGCGTTGGGCCAGTCCACCGCCGCCATGATGGCGTCGATATCGGCCTGCTGCATCTGCCACCAGGGCTTCATGGCCCCGCGGCCCTCGCCGTCCTTGGCCGCGCCGGTGCCGTCCAGCGCCGCCGCGCCCGAGTTGATAAGATGGATAAAGCCGTTCTTGGCCAGGCCGACGGGCTCCTTTCCGGTGACGCGTTTGACCGCTTCGGGGCTCCAGTAGGTGCGGATGTCGGCAAATACGCTGGCCGCGCCGGTCACCAGCTTGCCCAACAGCATGGCGATGCCGTTTAGGCCGTCGTTCTCGGTGGCCAGTATGTGGGGTTCCCGCGGGCCGTCCCAGTCAAAGCTGGAAGACAGAATGGCCTCGGCAAAGTCGCCGTTGGGCAGCCAATCGGTCCACATGCGCTGGCCCTGGAAGCCGCCCAGCGCGGCGTTGCGGCC
>JAQVWW010000054.1 GCA_028709505.1 Eubacteriales bacterium | reverse complement strand
TCCTTGTCCTCTTCGCAGAAAGGAAGCCTTCCAAAACCCATCCACAACGGTGGGGATTCCAAAGGGGTGCGCCCCTTTGGCGGGCGCGGGGGCGGCACCCGGGCAACCGACACACACTTTAACGCAAGGAAGGGCTGCGCATGAAAACACTGCTGCTTAACGGCTCCCCCCATCCCCATGGCGACACCGCCGCGCTGGTTGACGCCCTCACCCGGCAGTTGGGCGGCGAAATTGTCGCAATCAGCGCCTATTTTGACAACATCGGCCCTTGCATTGACTGCCGCTATTGCTGGAAGCACCCGGGGTGCAGCCAAGAGGATGGCATGCAGGCCGTGTATCGCGCCATCGACACCTGCGACATCGTCCTCATCGCGTCGCCGGTGCACTATTCGGAGCTGTCCGGCCCGCTGGTATCGTTAGGCGGCCGTCTGCAGACCTACTATGCCGCCCAGGCCTTCCGCGGCGAAAAGCCGCTGCCCCGGACAAAGAAGGGGGCCATCCTGCTGTGCGGCGGCGGGGACGGCTCCGCCAAAAAGGCCCTGTCCACCGCTACCACTTTCCTGCACCAGATGGGCGCCGAAGTGGTGGGCAGCGTTTTTTCGCTGCGTACCAACACGCTGGGCGCCGGGCAAGATACCGACGCGCTGGAAGCGGCGGCGGCGCTGGGGCGAAAGCTGGCGGCAGGCGACGCGGCGCAGCGGTAGGCAAAACGAGGCCGCTCTCTTCGCGCCGGCGCCCGGGCCCATCCATCCGGCCTTGTTTCACCGACGCGCCGGCGGCTGCCGGACCTGACTGACAAAGCACGACCCGAAGCGCACGCCACGGCGGCCACGGTGCGCCAAAACCGGATGCTATCGGGGCATGCGTCCCAAAAACACACATACCCGGCGGGCAAAGCCTTACCGGCAAGAAAAAGCCGATAGACCAAGGATTTTTTGCGCCATAAAAAACACCGGTGTTGTCGTAATCGACAGCACCGGTGCGTTATCGTAAATAGAGTCAAGCCACCCCGCGTCCGCGAAAGAGCGACAGCCCGGTTAAAACAGCGCCTTGATGCCGATGAGGATAAGGATGACGCCGCCGAAGATCTCGGCCTTGTTGCCCAGCAAATCACCGCATTTACAGCCCACCAGCACCGCCGCCAGGCTGCACGCAAACGTGGTCAGCGCGATGATAGACGCCGCCGTCACGATGCCGGCGCCCAGCGCCGAGAAACCCACGCCCACAGCAAAGGCGTCTATGCTGGTGGCCAGCGCCTGCACCAATATCAATTTGAGCGTCAGCACCACCGCCTTCTTGTCGTCGTCTTTGTGCAGCAGCGCCTCCAGCAGCATCTTGCCGCCGATGAACACCAGTATCACGCACACGACAACGCCGGCATAGTTGCTGATAATGTTGGCGAACAGCGAGCCGGCACAGTAGCCCAACAGCGGCATCAGCCCCTGAAACAGGCCAAAAAACACCGGCATCAGCCATCTGGCCTTCTGCCTGGAGCACACCATGCTGTTGGACACCGCCACCGCCACCGCGTCCATACTCAGGCCCAGCCCCACCAATATGATCTCCGCAATGCCCATCGTCGTTCCTCCCGCTTGTTCTATCTATATGTAATAAAAAGACCCACGCACCGCGAAAAACGGTGCATGGGTCTTGTTCTTTCAGGCAAGCCAGGCCTTGCGGCCAGTATGTTGACTTGACACGTCAAAATTGACGCAAACTACTCCCCCATGAAACCCGCTCATCATATCACACGCATCAAAACGCCGTCAAGCCTTCAATTGCTTTTCGAGGAACGTTATCTGCGCATCAAAAGGCAGCGCGCCCATGCCTACGTCGTCGCCCAGTAGCATCGCCCGGCGCTGCACGGCGTCGAATTTCTCCCAGCGGGGTAGATCCGGCCCGTTGGGGTCACCGGCGCGGCAGAAATTGGCCCAGTAGCGCATCATGATATCGGCCAAGCGGTAATCCTCGGCGCGCCAGGGCCGCCAGCCGGTGTCCAGCGTGCCGAATTGGAACACCAGCTCAGCCGAATGGAATGCGCCGATTTCGGTGCCGTCGGCCTCGGGCAGGCGGTGGTTAAAGCAGTAAAAATACACCGGGCAACCGGCGCGGCTGTGCTCGCGGGCCAGCTTACGCATGCCGGCCAGCATGCCGGCGGCGCGCAGTGGGTTGACCTGGGCGGCGGCCGATGCATTGTCGTGCGCCGGGAAGAGGCGCTTAAATGTGTCCGCGTCGGCGCCGTATGCGGCGGCACGCTCACAGTATTCGTCATAGTCGGCCGGCCCCGCCTGGTGCAGCACGCCCTCGCCGTCGCAGGCGCCGGCCATCAGCGCCACGTGGTTTTGCGCGGCGGCGGCAAAGATATCGCCGTAGCCGGCGGGCACGACGCTGCCGTCGATGATGGGATAGAACCGCTCTTCCATCTCGTCGGTTTTGGCCAGTATGACGTCGGCCGGCAGCGCGCGCATCTCGTCTATGTTAGCCGCGCCCAAAAGGCGCATGAATTTCAGGCCCGTTTGCTCGGCGTCACGCAGGCTGCGCCCGGCCAGCGCCCGGTCGAACACGCTGGCGCTCTGGGCGATGGCGTTGCGGAACAGCCCCCGGCACAGCGGCGAAGCCACCAGCGCGCACACGCTGATGGAGCCGGCTGACTGGCCGTCTATGGTAACGTTGCCCGCGTCGCCGCCAAAAGCGGCAATGTTCTCCTTTACCCAGCGCAGCGCCTGAATTTGATCCAAAAACGCGTAGTTGCCCGACGCGCCGGCTTCGCCGGTCAGCTGCGGATGAGCCATAAAGCCCAGCGCCCCCAGCCGGTAGTTGATGGTGACTACGACGACACCGTTGGCGGACAGCGCCTCGCCGATGAACTGCAACGCCGCGCCGGTACCCTCCACAAAGCCGCCGCCATGAATCCACACCAGCACCGGCAGCTTGTCGTCGGCGCTTCGGGCACTGCTCCAGACGTTTAGATACAGGCAGTCTTCGTCACACTGCTTCGGGTCCGGATAAAATTCCTTTTGATAAAACGATCCTTGGGGCAGGTCGTACTGCGGGCATACTTTGGCATATTCCACAGCCGGACGCACGCCCTGCCAGCTTTTTGGCGGCTGAGGCGGCGCCCAGCGGAGCTTCCCCACCGGCGGGGCGGCAAAGGGCACTCCCAAAAACGCAAAAACGCCGTCGGTTTTACATCGCTTCCCCTGTAAAAGGCCCTGCTGCACCCGTACGGTTGGCTGTTGCTGCGCAAACATATCCATTCCTCCCGTTTTTTCTTTATTATGGGCGGGGCCTGCGCCGCCGTCAAGGTTTTTCGCCGCGCCCTAAGCCTTGCCCGGCGGCGGGCCGCGTGGTAGAATAGGTGCGGTAACGATTACGCAAATCGCGCGTCAGGAGCGCTTATGAAGAAAAATCAGCCATCCCCATCCATAAAAGAAATTGCCCGCTTGGCCGGCGTATCCACCGCCACCGTATCGCGGGTGGTCAATCAGACCGGCCGATTCTCCCGGGATACGCAAAAAAAGGTACAGGCCATCATCGCCCAGTACGGCTACCGGCCCGACGCCGTGGCCCGGGGCCTGCGTACGCGCAGCATTGCCGCAGCGGGCATCGTGGTGCCCGACATTACCGACGCGTTCTGCGCCGGCGTCACGTTAAGCCTGCAGCAGCGGCTGTTCACGCTGGGCTACGCAGCGCTGCTGTGCAACACCGCCCACAGCGCCGGCGGCGAGGGCCGGCAGGTGGAACTGCTGGTGGCCCAGCGGGTGGGCGGGCTGGTCTACATCGGCGGCCAGGGGCCGGCGCTGTCGGCGGGCCTGCCGCTGGTCTGCATCGATCGGGTCCCTCCCACCGCCGACGGCGGGGAAAGCCCGGTGCTCATCGAGGCTGACAACGTGCAGGGCGGCTATCTGGCCACCCGGGCGCTGTTGGGCCGCGGGCGGCGGCGCGTCGCGCTTATGACGCAGCAAAACAGCTTGCCCGGCCACGCCGCCCGGCGCATTGGCTACCAGAAGGCGCTGTGGGAGCTGGGCCTGCGTGCCGGCGACGATCTTCTGCTGCAGGTGCCCGGCCCATCGCCCGGCGACGCCTACGAAAAGCTGCGGGAGATTCTGGCGCGGGGGCTGCCGTTTGACGGTTTGTTTTGCACCACCGACTATCTGGCGCTGGGCGCGCTACGGGCGCTGGACGAGCGGGGCATTTCGGTGCCCGGCGCTGTCAGCGTCATAGGCTTTGAGAACAGCGCCCTATGCACGCTGCTGCCGCGGCCGCTGACATCGGTACGGCTGCCGGCCGCCGAGATGGGCGTGCTGGCCGCCGACGCGCTGTGCGCGCTGATGCGCGCCGAACCGCCGGAAAAACACCGCTTTACCGTGCCGGTGGAGCTTATCCCCCGCGCCACGCTCTGACAAAGGAGGAACACGATGAAACCGCTGTTTGCCCCGTCGCTGATGTGTATGGATTTTTTAAACGCACGCCAGCAGCTATCCACATTGGATAGCCACTGCCAGCTGCTGCATGCCGACATCATGGACGGCCACTACTGCCGCAATCTGGCGCTGTCGCCGCTGGTTCTGCGCCGGCTGCGCAACGCTTCGCGGCTGCCTATCGACGCGCATCTGATGCTCGCCCGTCCCGGTGATTTTTTAGAGGACGTGGCCGCTTGCGCCGATATCATCTCGCTGCACGCCGAAACCATCGTAGACGACGCCTTTCGCACCATCCAGCGCGTACACGCTTTGGACCGCAAGGTGGGCATCGTGCTCAACCCGGCTACGCCGCTTAGCGCCATTGAGTTCTACGCCGGGCGCATCGACGTGCTGACCATCATGACGGTGGACGTGGGCTACGCCGGGCAGCCCTTTATCCCCGAGATGGTGGACAAGGTGCGCCAGGCCCAGGCGCTCAAAGAGCGGCGCGGCCTGCGCTACGTCATCCAGACCGACGGCGCCAACAACGCCAACACCTATCGGGCCCTCTATCAGGCCGGCACGCGCTGCTTCGTCATGGGCAGTTCGGGGCTGTTCGGTTTAGACGCCGACCTTGCGCTGGCCTGCGGCCAAATGAAGGAGGATTTCTGCCGGGCCACCGGCCTATCCGCCGCGGATTTGCCGCCGGCGGGCCTGCCGGCCGACGAAGTTTTAAAAATGTTTTGAAATACGCATGTGAATTTGATATGATAAATGCGCAACGGAATGGACGGTGGGTTTACCCAGCACATCCCGTCAATTTTTATCAACCAGTTCAAGGAGGAAATGCGCATGTCTGATACCGTATACAAGGTTGGTCTAATCGGCTGTGGCGGCCGGGGGAATCTCCACGCCGGCGCCATCACCAAGGTACCCCGGCTTAAGGTGGAAGCGCTGTGCGATATCATCCCTCGCAAAGCCATGTGGATGAACGAGCGCTATGGCTTTGACGCCACCATCTACGAGGACTATCACAAGATGCTGGCCGAAAAAGAGCTGGATTTGGTCATCGTCTGCCTGTGGACGCCGCTGCACCTGCCGGTCATCAAGGACTGCGTCAACGCCGGCATCCGGTACCTCCATAGCGAAAAGCCGGTGGCCCCCACGTGGAACGGCTATCTGGAATCGGCCTATATTGCCAACAGCAAGGGCGTCAAGCTGACCTACGCCCACCAGCGCCGCTACGCCAAGGGCAACCTGCTCACACGCAAGCTCATCAAGGACGGCGTGTTCGGCAAAATCCAGCGCATGGAGCTGTTTTCTCCGCCGCACCTGCTGGACTGCGGCACGCATACCTTTGATCAGGCGTTTAGCTTCAACGACGAATCGCCGGTCACCTGGGTGCTGGGCAACGGCGACGTGACCAACAGCATCTCGTACTTTGAGGTGCCCGCCGAGTCCTTCTTTGTCGGTCATTTTGAGTATAAGAACGGCGTCAAAGGTTCCATCAAGGTGGGCCGCATGAAGACCGACGGCGGCGATTTGGAGTCGGGCGTGCGCGTCATCGGCGACAAGGGCTTTATCGACGTGCTGTGGGACGGCATCATCACCCGCGCCGTCGTGTACGACGATCCTTCCTTTCAGGTGGAAGAGCTGCCCGCCTACGTCGGCGACGCCGGCGCAACGCAGATCCCCGACATGCTCCAAGGCGTGGTGGACTCGCTGGACGGCGACCTGCCCGCCGAAGTGGACTACCGCCGCGCCATACGCGCCGGCGAAGTCATCTTTGCCTTCTACGAGTCCATGCGCCAGCATAAGCGCATCTATCTGCCCCTCATCGGCCAGGGGGACTGCCCCATCGCCGATATGATCGCCCAGAGCAAATAACGGCGAAACGGTTTCAAACTTTGGCGCGCGGCCCAGGCCGCGCGTCATTTTTATGCGGCACCTTGCGTGACAGCCCGGCGGCTTTTGCCATCGCGCCGGCTTTTAGCCGGGTATGCGCTGCCTTTGGCTGCGCGACATGCATATTTTTACCAGCCCCCTTGCCGCCGGCCCGGCCCGGCGATATACTAAAGCGGGAAGAGGAGATTTGCCATGCGATACAGCGAAAAATACGATATCCGGCCGATGGACGAAGGATCGGCGGCGGCCATATCCACGTGGGTATACCCCGAGCCTTACGCCATGTACAGCTTTAAAAATACCGATGCCCAGCGCGCGGCGCTGCTGGACGGTTCCTATTGGGCCGTGTTCACCGCCGAGGGCGAGCTTTCGGGCTATCTGTGCTGCGGCAAATCGGCCCAGGTGCCCTTCGGCCATTTTGTGCGGGCCTACGATGCGCAGCATATCGACATCGGGCTGGGCATGGCCCCCCAGCGCTGCGGCCGCAAAAAGGGTTACGGCTTTGTGTCGGCGGTGGTGAAATTTGCCGGCGAGCTTTGCCCCGACTGCCCGCTGCGCCTGACGGTAGCCACCTTCAATCGCCGGGCCATCCATCTGTATGAATCGCTGGGGTTTGTCAAAGTGCAGGACTTTGTCCGCACCGGGCCGGGCAAGCCGGTGGTGTTTCAGGTGATGACCTGCGTCCAGTGAGTTTGCCGTCATGCACCTCCCCTTCTGCCCAAGGCGCTTACGCGCTGCAAAGCGCGTCACTGCCCGGGCGGCAGACAACACGATACAGAATAGGCGGCACAAGCCATGGATACGTTCAAACGCGATGCCGACAGGCTGTTGTACGATAGGGGCCTGTTGGAG
>JAQVWW010000053.1 GCA_028709505.1 Eubacteriales bacterium | reverse complement strand
GAGGAAGAACACCAGCATGAAAGCCAGGATGTTGACCGAATGCTCGCTGATGGTGCGGCCTAAATAGCCGCCGGCCGACACAATTCCGGCGCCGGCATAGCGCTGGGCCGCCATATTTGCCAGATACGCCCGAGCCACCGACGGCGGCAGCACCAGGCCGTCCACCAGGCTTTGGGCCTGCGGGGCGCTCATGGCGGACACGTGGGCGTTGTACATTTCCACCGAACCGATAATGTCGGCGCTCTCGGAAAAGCCCATCAGCATCGACACCAGCTTGCCGCCGGCGTTTAAGCTGCGCCCCACCGGCAGATACAGCGCCCAGGCCAGCAGCGACGACACCAGCGAACACAGAAAATCCAGTAGCGAAACCAAAAAGCCCCGGTAGAAACCGATGGCCATAAACAAAAACAGGATGCCTACAATGCCCAAATCAATGATGTTCATATTATCTCCTAAAGCTAGCTTACCGGCACCAGGTACAGGCTGTGGCCGGCACGGGCCACAAAGGCCTTGCCCTCGATGACGGCGGCCACGCCGTCCATCTCAAAGGGCAGCTTGTGCGAGCGGATGGTGCTGCCGTTGGTGGTCATGCTGTAAAAACCATCGGCGGTGATGGCCAGCAGGCTCTTGCTGCCGATGAGGGCCTGCGTACAGCCCGCCGGCAGCGAGATGGTGTTCTGCGTGCCGTCGGCGGCGATATACCACAGCGCGCCGATGGGCTGGCCGTAGGGTGTGGACGGCGCCAGCAGATAGCTGACCCCCTGGGCGGTGGCCACCATATCCTGCAGGTTCCAGCCGTAGACCGACAGCTCGCTTACCACGTCGCCGGACTGTTCCCACACATAGATATGATGACTGCCGGCGTAATAGATGCGCTTGTCGACCACCTGCACGCGGTACCCCACTTCATCCACCGCCGAAACGCCGCCGGTGGTACGCTTACCGGGCTGGTACGTGTTGACGCGCGAGACGGGCAGCGTGCCGTGGGAGTCCACCGACAGAACCCAGAGCTGATCCATGGCGTCGCCGTAATAATCGGCGGCCAGCACCGTCTTGTCGGGAAAGCGTTCCTCGTCCAGGTCGCTGCCGTCCATGTTGTATACGTGCAGCCGGTGCTGCCCTTCCTCGACGGTGACGCAGGCGTACTGGTTCTTGCCCATACGGCCCAGCAGCACGTCGCCGGAGAGCTCTTTGACGTCCTGCATTATACCCGCGGCGTCTATGATGCATACGGTATTGCCGCCCCAGGCGATGGTATAGTCGCCGCGGCGTGCCGCCTTCATGCCCGATAGCGGCAGGTTGATTTGCCACAGCGTATTCCCGGCGGCGTCGGAGCAGACCAGCTGCTTGTCGTCCACGCACAGCACGCCGTCGGCATAGGCCGAAACGGCGCCGTCGCCTTTGCCGGGCAACTGTACGATGCGTTCCTCAATGGGCCGCTCGCCGGTTAAGCGCAGGTACGCAACCACGCCCGCCGCGATAAGCAGCAGGAAAACCAGCATCCATAGAATGCCGCGGATCCGAATGCGTCTGCGCTGGGGTCTGTAAAACACGATATTCTCCTTTAATCCCGGGGAACCATCACACGCACGGCATAGCCCGACGCGGCAATCTCCAGCGGCGTGCCCTCTTTGGCTTCGCCGTCGAATTCAAAAGGCTGCGGGGCGTCGGTCTCCACGCGGATATGCGAGGCGCGGTAATATTCACACTCGCGGATGGTGCCGATGTGCGTGCCGCTGCGGTATTTCAGCAGCAGAAACGGGATACGCCATTTGCTGACGTGGTTGACCAGCACCACGTCCAGCTGGCCGTCATAGGGGCTGGCCGGCGGGCAGACGTGCAGACCGCCGCCGTAATAAGCTCCGTTGGAAAAGGTAACAACCAGCACATTGCGTTCCAGCAGCTTCCCGTCCAACCAAACGCGCATCTGCTGTGAGCGATGCCGCATCAGCGTTAAAAAGATGGCGCTGATGTAGGCGGCCTGGCCCTTAAACCACCGCTTGGTGCGTAGGCTGGCGGCGATGACCTCAACATCCAGCCCCATGCCGGACACGTTGACGAAGTATTCGTCGTTGGCCCGCCAGACGTCGGCCAGGCGGGTGGAGCCGTCGTGCAGCTGGGCAAAGGCGCTGACCGGATCGCGCAGCATGCCCAGCGCCCGGGTAAAGTCGTTGCCGGTACCGCCGGGTAAAAAGCCGAAGACGACATCGTCGGGCGCGCCGGCGCGGATATAGCCACGCGTGGCCTCCAGCACGGTGCCGTCGCCGCCCAGCGTCAGAATCTGCCGGTGGCCTTGCTCGATGGCTTCCTGTACCAGTACGGTGGTATGGCCGGCGTATTGCGACGGCGCCACGTGATAGTCGATGTGGTTTTGTGTAAGGTATTGCTCCAGCTGCGCCAGCCGGCCGACGGCACGCCCCGCCCCGGCGGTGGGATTATACACGATATAATACATATACGCTTTATGATACCAACGCTTTCCGATAAAATATATTCTATTATATAAGAAACATCAGTTCGACGCAACATTCCCGTAACCGACAAACTCCCACAAAGCGCGTAAGGGTTTACTATCGTCCATTTTAAGGATACAATATCGAGAAAGGGTACTCTTTTAAAAATGCCGTACCAAGGAGAAGCGCATGAGATGGAAATTTGACAGACGTGTGGTGCAAATCTGCCTGCTGGCGTTTCTTACGCTTGCCGCGGTGTTGGTGTTCAACAAGGTGCTCAACGCATCGGAAAACCTGCTGCACAGCATCCGCAACGGCCTGCACTTTTTGATGCGCGCGCTCAGCCCGTTCTTCATCGCCGTGGTGGTGGCCTATATTTTGCGCCCGGCGGTGGACAGCCTGGAAAAGCTCATCACGCTGTTCTGGAAGTCTCCCCGCCACAAGCGCATGCGCCAGGTGATAGCGCTGGCGCTGGTGTACGTGCTGCTATTGGGCATGGTGGGGGCGCTGGTGTATTTTACCATACCGCAGACGGTAAAAAACATATCTGACATGGTCAATGAAATACCCGCCTACTACCGGCAGTTGCAGGCATATTTTTCCGACATCACCCAGCGCTATCCGCTGCTTAAGACGCAGGCGGTGGGCGACATGTTGACGCGGCAGTTTTCCCAGCTGCAGACGGACTTGCTGGGATACCTGGACACCATTGTGTCGGGCATTGCCGGCGCGGTGGGCAACGCGGTGGGCCGCGTGGTCAACGCCGTACTGGGCGTGGTGCTGGCCTTTTACCTGCTCAACGAGCGGCACAGCATTTCCGCCAGCTTCCACAGGCTGTTCGTCGCCCGGCTGGGCGAGAAGCGCAGCGCCGGCGTCTACGGCGTGTTGCGCGATATTGACAACGCCTTTGGCCGCTACATCTCCAGCCGGCTGCTGGAGTCGGTCATCGTCTACGTGCTGGCGCAAATTGCGCTGTCGCTGATGGGCGTGCGCTTTAACGTGCTCTTTAGCGTTATCGTGGCCGTCACGAACCTTATCCCGTATATCGGGCCTGTCATCGGCGCGCTGCCGCCGCTGCTGGTGACGGTGATGGACAACCCGATGCTGGCGCTGTATGTGGGCGTTGTGCTGCTGCTGCTGCAGGCGCTGGACGCCTATGTGATATCGCCGGTGCTGACCGGCGGAAAAACCGGTATCTCGCCGTTTTGGGCGCTGTTCGCCACGCTGCTGGGCGGCAATCTGTTTGGCATAGCCGGGCTGCTGCTGGCGGTGCCCGTGTCGGCGGTGGCGGCCGTCTTCATCCGCCGGTACGTCACGCGCAAGCTGGAGCAAAGCGTTACCGGCGCCGGCAAAGAGACATCCGTGCCGCGCTGACGGCGCACAATTTCGTTTTTGTGCAGGAAATGATGCTTCTTTTGGCTAATAATGATAGGAAAAATATGTAATATTCTGTATAATTTCATATAACAGGTATCACACCATTCATATGGCAAAGGCAGGGTGCTATGAGAGCGACGGTATTGCGACATAAAACCGGCACGTCCACCCGGCGCACCGCGCTGGGCGGGCGAATAGCGGCGATGCTGGCCGGCATATTGTTGGCGGCGGTGTTCCTGCTGCCGCCGGTCCAGGCGGCGGGGGATGCCTGTGGCATCTGCGGCGAAGAGACCATCGTACTGCGCAGCGCCGACGATCTGCTGTGGCTGGCCCGGTCGGTAAACGGCGACGCGGATGACAGCGCGCCGGTGTGGCCCGCCGACGGCTGCTACGTGCTGGCCGCCAATATCGACTTGTCGGCCTATCCCCAATGGGTGCCCATCGGCACCGAGACGCGCCCGTTTACCGGGCATTTTGACGGCGCCGGATACACCGTTACGCTGGATACCCGCTGGCGAGATATGCGGACATCCGGCCTGTTTGGCGTTGTCAGCCAAAGCACCGTCGCCAACCTGACGGTGGCCGGCTCCATCCGCCTGGAAGATCCGCAGGAATCCGCCGCCGCCGGCGCACTGGCCGCCGTGGCGTGGGAATCGACGATTGTCCGCTGCATTGTGCAGGCCGATATGCAATACACCGGCGACACCGCCGCCTACGCGGGCGGCATGATAGGCGTCGCGTCCAGCACATCCATCACCGATTGCGCTGTGCTGGACGGCAGCCTGCGCATCGGCGAGCAGATGCTCGGCGCCGGCATCGTGGCGGCGCTGGCCGGTACGCAAGACAAGCCGGCGGCGCTGACGCGCTGCGTGGTCACCTGTGATGTGGCCGGCGCCGACGCGCTGGCGCACGATACGGCGGGCCGCTACACGCTGGCCGACAACCTGTACAGTGCCCAGCTGTGCGCCACCACCACGGCGGTGGCCGGCGGCAACCCGGCGGGCACGTTGGGTATACTGGCCCGGGACGTCTATTTCCTGCCCGGCGAGGGCGCCAAGCAGGCGCTGGGACTCTATGGAACCGACGCGCTGCCCGCCGGCGTTTCGCTGCTTTCGCTGCAACCGGCGCAACTGGTGGCCGACGGGACTGCGCTGCGCCCCTACGACGCCGCCACCGACGGCCGCGATATCGGCTACGAAGCATGGGTAGCGCTGGAGAACCTGCCCACGGCGCCGGATACGCCGCGGCGCGTGCTGCTGGGGACGGCCGGCGTAGACATATACGCCGCCGCACCGGTCATCACCGGCGTCAGCCTGCATAAAGACGGCGTGGCCGTAACCGCTGCCACGTCCATTACCGCCCAGTGCGGCAAGACGGCGGCCATCCGGCTAAACGCGCGGGTGCAGGGCGCCGAAAAGACGCCGGTGCGCTGGGAGTACTCGCTGGATGAGGCGCAGCGCGCCGCGGCGCTGCACATAGCAGACGACGGCGCCGGCCAGCTGGTGCTGACATTTGACAAGAAGATAACCGAGGCGGTGACACTGACCCTTGCCGCCCGTTCGGTGGTGGATCCCAGCCGCGTATCGCCGGCTGTTACGCTGCGGATAGAGCCGGTGTACGTCACCGGCATTGTGCTGTACGCGCCGGCCAGCGCCGTGCTGTATGCCGGTGGCGGCGGCGTGCCGGCCCAGGTGCTGGTATCGCCGGGCGACGCTACGGTGCCGGGCTACGAATGGGTGACCGGCGACGATGTTACGGCGCTGGTAACGCTACGCGAAGGGCGGCTGTACGCCGCCGACACGCTGCCCCAGCCCGAGATGGTGCTGCGTGTGGCGGTACGTACGCTGGGCGCTGACAACACCGGCGCCGTGCTGCGCAGCGCGACGGGTATAGCGGTGACGCTGCGCCGGCCGGTGGCGCAGGTGCGCATCGACCAGGCCGGCGGCGAAGCCGAGGTGGGCGCGCCTTTTGCGCTGAGCGCCACGGCGATGGACGCCCAGGGCAACGCGCCGTATCTTGATGGCATCTACTGGGCGTCGTCTGACAGCGCCGTGGCGTCCATCGACGCCACTACCGGCGCGGTGACGGTGCACACGCCCGGCGACGTGGTCTTTACCGCCACATCCCAGGGCACCATGGCCGACGGCAGAACCTATGCGTCGGCGCAGGTTCGGTACACGTGCGTTTACCCCTGCACGTGCACCGTCGACGAAGTGGGCGTCAACGCCCAGACCATCGTGATGAGCTACAAGCAGACCAGCAAGGAGCTCAAGCTGCAGACGACGATAAAGACCACCACCCGCTGCCTGGTGCCCGGCCACGCCGACGGACAGCCGGCGGTGCTGGGCTATGCCATCGGCGAAGTGAACACCTGCGGCGCCCGGCTGGACGGCGACGTACTGACGGTGGAACGGCAGGGCAGCCTGGAGCTGCTGGTGGGCATCGCGCTAAACGGCCGCGCCTACGTGGCCAGCGTGCCCTGCGTCGTGATGCAGCGGGGCATACAGCAGGTGCTGGAGGATAAAAAAAGCGGCGTCACCGCCACCGGCGTGCTGCCCAAGGCCACGTTGCACGTGGAAGTGGTGACAAAGCCGCCGCGGGAGTTTGTCAACGCCGCCGCCAAGGCCGATAAAGAAGGAAAGCTGCTGCAGATGTACCGCATTGCGCTGATGCGCGACGAGCAGGAGCTGGAGTGGACCGGCAAAGCGGTGCTGCGCATCCCCGTCCCCAAGGATTTTCAGGACCATACGGTGCGGGTTTTCTGGGTGGACGGGCAGACTTGGGAGACTACGGAGCTGAAGCCCGTCGTAAACGAAGAGGGCTGCTGGGTATTCCAGACCGATAGGATGGGGTTCTTCCTCGTCACCGGTCAGGTGGTTTACCGCAACATCAGCGCCACCTGCGGCCAGCATGGCAGCATATCGCCGGGCGGGCAGGTGCAGGTGGTGGAGGGCAGAAATCAGGCCTTTCGCATTGTGGCCGAAGACGGCTATTATCTGGCGCAGGTGGTTATAGACGGCGTCGTTCAGGATAAAGCGTCGTCCAAATATACGTTTACCGACGTCATCGAGGATCACACCATCCACGCCGTCTTTGTAGAAGACACCGCGTGGTTGGAGACGGTTATGGTGACGGTGGCCACCAGCGGCGGGGGGCAGGTGGTACCCTCGGGCCGCGTGCCGGTGGTGCGCGGGCAAAGCCAGGCCTTTGGCTTTTTGCCCGACGCCGGCTATCAGCTGCTGCACATCATGGTAAACGGCCAGAAGGTCAGCGTGCCCGACGGCGCCACGTATACGCTGGATAACGTGGATAGTAGCGGCCCGATAGTGGC
>JAQVWW010000052.1 GCA_028709505.1 Eubacteriales bacterium | reverse complement strand
CTGCAGCAGGCCGGCATCCACGGCGATGTGGTCATATTCGGCAAGGGTGAGCTGCATGCCGACGAGGCCACGCTGGGCTCCATCCTCATCGCCGTGGGCGACGAGACGCGCATGCTCATCGCCGTAGGCACCGGCACCATCAATGACGCCGTGCGCTACGTGGCCCACCGCTGCGGCCTGCCCTACTGCGTCTATGCTACCGCGCCGTCGATGGACGGTTTTGCCTCCAACGTATCCCCGGTGCTCATCCGCGGCATGAAGACAACGCTGCCGGCGGTGGCCCCGCGGGGTATCTTTGGCGATATCGACGTGCTGTGCGCCGCGCCGCAGAACATGCTGGCGGCAGGCTTTGGCGATATTTTGGGCAAATACACCGCCGCCGCCGATTGGATGCTGGCTGAAACGCTGCTGGGCGAATATCGCTGCCCGCGTATCGTGGAGCTGACCGGCCAGGCGGTGGAGCAGTGCCTGGCCGCGGCGCCGGGCTTAAAGAACCGCGACCCTTTCGCGGTGCTGGGGCTGATGAATTCGCTGGTGCTTTCGGGCATCGCCATGCAGATGATGGGCAATTCGCGCCCGGCATCGGGCGCCGAGCACCACGTATCGCACTTTTTGGAGATGCGGGACATGGGCCGAGGCAAGGCGGCCACGCTGCACGGCGATAAGGTGGGTATGGCCACGCTGCTCATCATGCGGCTCTATGAGAAGTTTTTTGAAGGCGATCTTACGGTTGCGCCGATGCAGCCGGTGCACGAATGGGAGGAGGGCGTCAAGCGCGCCTTTGGCGCCGCCGGAGACGGGCTTATCCAGCGCAATGCCGGCCTGTACCGCGACACGCAGCAAAACGATGCGCTGATAGACAGCCTGCGGCGCAACTGGCAGGCGCTGCAGCCGCTGGCCGGCGATATGGCCCGGCTGCGCCGGCAGGGCGAGGCGGCGCTGCGCAGTGTAGACGGTCCGGTGCGCCCGGCGCAACTGGGCTACAACCGGCAGGATATCGTATCGGCGCTGACCTATTCCAAAGAGATTCGCGAGCGCTTTACCATCCTTAGGCTGGCCGACGTTACCGGGCGGCTGGTAACGCTGGCGCAGGAGGTGGCCGATGAGTTTTGCCAATAGTGCCGCAAACCTGGCGCGGCTTGGGCAGGTCAAATGCTTTGTGCTGGACATGGACGGCACCTTTTACCTGGGCGAGCGGATACTGGAAGGCTCGTGTGAGTTTTTGGCGTTCATGCGGGCGCACGGCCGCCGGGTTGTGTTCCTGACCAACAACTCGTCGCGCGACGGCCAATACTACGTGCAGAAGCTCTCGCGCATGGGCTGCCAGGTGCCCGGCGAGGACGTCTATACGTCGGGCATGGCCACCTGCCAGTATTTGAATGCCCATTATCCCGGCAAAAAGGTGTGCCTGCTGGGCAACGAACATTTGCAGCGGGAATTTGCCCGTGCCGGTGTGGCGATGGATTTTGACCACCCGGACGTGGTGGTCATCGGCTTTGACACGACGCTGGACTACCGCAAGATGCAGGTGGTGTGCGATCATGTGCGCGCCGGCCTGCCTTATCTGGCCACGCACCCGGACTTTAATTGCCCCACCGAGACGGGCATGATGCCCGATATCGGCGCCATCATCGCCTTTATCGACGCGTCCACCGGCCGGCAGCCCGACTGCATCGTGGGCAAGCCCCATTCGCCCATCGTATCCGGCCTTATGGAACTAACCGGCCTTGCGCCCGAGGAGCTGTGTATCTGCGGCGACCGTCTCTACACCGATGTGGCCACCGGCGTAAAGAACGGCATCCTGGCGGTATGCGTGCTCAGCGGCGAGGCCACCCAAGCGGATATTGCCGCGTCCAGCGTGCAGCCAGACCTGGTTTTTGATAAACTAATCGATATGATTACGTATATTAAGCGATAATGGAGGCGTAAGATGGATGCACATTTGTGGAGGAGGCATGCCGAGCTAAACCCGATAGACCTGTGGCCGGCGGGCGGCGTGCCGGGTTATCGGGCCGAGTACGCGCAGGATTCGTCGTTTTTGACGCCGTTTTTGGTAGAGGGTGCGCCGGGAGCGGTCATCGTGCTGCCCGGCGGCGGCTATCGCATCAAGGCGCGGCATGAGGCCATCGACGTGGCGCTGCGGCTCAATGAGCTGGGCTTTTCGGCGCTGGTGCTGGATTACCGCGTGCAGCCTTACGGCTTCCCCGTGCCGCAGCTGGACGCGCTGCGCGCCGTGCGATACGTGCGGTACCACGCCGCGCAGTGGCGCATCGCGCCGGATAAGATTGCCGTGCTGGGTTTTTCGGCCGGCGGGCATTTGGCGGCCTGCGCCGGCGTCGCCTGGGATGACGGCGACGCCGCTGCCGCCGACGCCGCCGAGCGCGTGTCATCCCGGCCCGACGCGCTGGTGCTGTGCTACGCCGTTACGAACCTGACCAAGTTTTATCCGCAAGCCGCCCGGCGCGACGCGCATTTTGCCGGCGACGACGCGCTGTACGCTAAAATCTGCAACCCGGTGGCGCACGTGAACGCCTACACGCCGCCTACCTTTTTGTGGCACACCGCCGACGACGCCGTGGTGCCGGTGGAAAGCTCGTTGGACATGCACGCGGCGCTGCGCGCCTGCGGCGTGCCGGCGCAGCTGCATATCTATGCCCACGGCCAGCACGGTCTGGGCTTGGCGCCGGGCAGCGAAGCGGCGGGCTGGAGCGCACTGGCCGGGGATTTTCTGCGGGGACTGGGCTTTTGACAGGAGGGAATATGGTCAACTACGCGGTATGGAAACGATATCCCGAACTCAACCCCATCGATTTGTGGGAGGCGGACAAGGTGCCGGAATACCGGCGGGAATATGGGCAGGACGTGCCCTTCTTGACGCCTTTTTTGCTGCCGGGCAGCGATAACCCGGTGATCCTGATCTTTCCCGGCGGCGGCTACGAGGCCAAGGCTGCCCACGAATCGGATAACATTGCCAAACGCATGAATGAACTGGGCTTTTCGGCCTTTGTGCTGGATTATCGCGTCAAGCCATATCCGTTCCCGGTGCCCCAGCTGGACGCCTGGCGGGCTATCCGCCTTGTGCGCCGGCGCGCGCGGGAATTTGGCATCCACGCGGATAAGATTATTGTACTGGGCTTTTCCGCCGGCGGTCATCTGGCCGCCAGCGTGGGCATCGTCAACGACGACGGCGACGCCACCAGCCCCGACGCCGTGGAGCGCGTATCGTCGCGGCCCAACGCCATGGTGCTGTGCTACGGCGCGCTGAACCTGGCGACGCATGTCTCGCCGCGCAGTGCCGGCGGCACGCCGTTGGGCATTGGCATAACGCCGGGGTACGAATGGGTGCTCTCGCCGGTTGAGCGCGTGAACGCACACACGATACCGGCGTTTTTGTGGCAGACCAGCGACGATGAGCTGGTGGCGCCCGGCAACAGCCTGGAGATGTACGCGGCGCTGCAAAAGCATCGCGTGCCGGTGGAGATGCACCTGTACCGCCACGGCCACCACGGGATGCATTTGGCGCTGGAGGACGAATCGGTGGGCACCTGGAGCGTGCTGTGCGCGCAGTTCTTACATCAGTTGGGGTTCTAATTTTATTGCAGCCGGGAGGTTTTT
Organism: Eubacteriales bacterium; assembly: GCA_028709505.1. Classification (GTDB taxonomy): domain Bacteria; phylum Bacillota; class Clostridia; order Christensenellales; family UMGS416; genus STF2-111. The sequence goes on along the minus strand of JAQVWW010000052.1, from coordinate 3,557 downwards.
ATGCCGCAAGGGATAACCGTATCCACGCCCAGTCGCCTTTGCCTGTTTGGCGAGCATCTGGACTATCTGGGCCTTGAGGTGGTGGCCATGGCCATCGACTTACGCTTTTATGCCCGCGTCCATCGCCGGCAGGACGGCCTGCTGCGCGTGCATATCCGCGACAGCAACCTCAAAGAGCTGGGCAACACGCAGGTGCGCTATGTGGAAAAGCTGGTGGACATCAACGAAGAGCTGGTGTATACCAACAGCCGCGATTATTTTAAAAGCAGCCTGCGCACGCTTGCGCGCTACGGCGTCGACATCCGCAGCGGCTTTGACGTGGTGATGGATTCCCAGATACCCATCGGCAAAGGCATGTGCTCGTCCACGACGATGATTATGGCGCTGCTCAAGGCGCTGATGGAGTGCACGCAGGCCGACGGCCGCGACGACCCCGACGTGTTGGCCGAGCTGGGTTTCCGCGCCGAGGTAGAGGAGTTCGGCGAGCCCGGCGGCAGGATGGATCATTATACGTCGGCCTACGGCGGCCTGGTGCATCTGGACTTTGGCGGGGGCATTACGACGCCCCGCAGGCTGTGCCGGCACATCCCCGGCCGGTTTATCCTGTTTGATTCGCTGACCAGCAAGGACACCCTCAGCGTGCTGTCGTCGGCCAAGGAGCCGGTGCTGGCGGGCCTGGCGCAGCTTAAGCCCCGCGGCATCCACAGCATCCGCGACCTAGCGGCCCAGCCCGGGCAGGCGGAGCATCTGGCGATGCTGGACGAGCTGCACCGGCGAAAGGTGCGCGCCGCCGCAGACAACTATGCCATCCTGCACCGGGCGCTGGCGCTGCTGGAGCGCGACGATTGGAACGGCGACGAGCTGGGCACACTGCTCAATTGTCACCACGCCAACCTGCGCGACGGACTGGGCATTTCCACGCCGGTGATTGAGGAAATTTTGTCCACGGCGCTGGCCCACGGCGCATACGGCGGCAAAATAAACGGATCGGGCGGCGGCGGATGCTGCTTTGTCTATTGCGCCGCCGAAAAAGCCGACGATATTCTGCGCGCCGTGCAGGCGTTGGGCTACCCGGGCAGGGTGCTGCGCATGGATGAAGGAACGAGGGTGGAACGATGAAACAAAAAGCGATGATACTGGCGGCGGGCAAGGGCACGCGGCTTAACTCCCGGCGGGATAAGATTCCCAAGGCCATGCGCGACGTGGCCGGCAAGCCTCTTATCGGCCACGTATTGGATAACCTGACCTTTTTGGATCCGAAGGATATCATTATCGTAATAGGGTTTATGGGCGATATGATTCGCGATTATTTGGGCGACGGCTACACCTACGCCTGGCAGCAGCAGCAGCTGGGCACCGCCCACGCGGTGCTGTCGGCGGCGCCGCTGCTGGAAGGTTACGACGGCGATATCCTCATCGGCTACGGCGACATGCCGCTGCTGACCGAACGTACCTACCGCGCCGTGCTGGATACGCACCGGCAGACCGGCGCCGACGCCACGGTGCTGACCAGCATCGTCGACCCGCCGCTGCCCTACGGACGCATCATCCGCGATGCCGCCGGATGCATCACAGACATCGTGGAGCAGAAGGAGTGCACGCCCGAACAGGCGCTCATCACCGAGCTGAACGTGGGCGTTAACGCCTACCGCTGCCCGCTGATGCTGACCCAGCTGCGCAACTTAAAGCCCGCCGTCCGCTCCAACGAATATTATCTGACGGCGCTGCCGCCGATGCTGTGTGCCCAGGGATATCGAGTAGAGAGCGTATTGGTTTCGGCTAACGAGGAGATTTTTGGCGTCAACACGCAGCAGGATTTGGAGTTTGCCCAGAAGGTATTGCGCGGCCGCGGCGCGCCGGGATAGCTCTTTGCCGCGATCGGCGCTCGGCAGGCGAAGGCAAAAAAATTCTTATCATACGGTAAGAAACGGCCGCAGCGTATGCGGCCGTTTGAGCTATCAGAGAACTCATCTGAGCCTGTGTTCTATGCCGGGAAACATTTTTGCCGGTTGGCCCTGCCACCGCTCACGCAGCCCGTGGGCTGCTGACGCTATTTTAGCGGGAACATGGGCGGAAAGGATGCTGGCATCCTTTTTTACCCACCGCTCACGCAGCCCGATGGGCTGCTGACGCTATTCCAGCGGGAATAGGGGCGGAAAGGATGCTGGCATCCTTTTTTACCCACCGCTCACGCAGCCCGATGGGCTGCTGACGCTATTCCAGCGGGAATAGGGGCGGAAAGGATGCTGGGCATCCTTTTTTGCTTACCGCTCACGCAGCCCGATGGGCTGCTGACGCTATTTTAGCGGGAATCGGGGCGGAAAGGATGCTGGGCATCCTTTTTTGCCCACCGCTCACGCAGCCCGATGGGCTGCTGACGCTATTCCAGCGGGAACATGGGCGGAAAGGATGCTGGGCATCCTTTTTTACCCACCGCTCACGCAGCCCGATGGGCTGCTGACGCTATTTTAGCGGGAACATGGGCGGAAAGGATGCTGGGCATCCTTTTAACAGCGTTTAAAGGCGAAGACTTTTTATTATTTTTACCGCGATACTCGTTGCATGCCGGGGTAATCAATGGCATTGCAAAAGGACGAGAGGCTTTTTTGGGACAGGCGAAATCCGCCGTATCCATTCGGCAAACTTTCTTGGGGGCCGGCATTTTGCATTGGTGCAGCAGCCCCGGAAGGGCGCGGCACTGCGCGGGAACCGTGCCGCCGACAAAACGCGGCAGAAAAGCGGCGGATGCGCCGGTCAGCCTTTACAAACGGCATAAAATCGAATATAATATTCCATACTATAAAGAATAGCCAAACGTGATGAAGAAGACAGGTCTGTGCCGTTATTTGGGTTATCAGAGAGCCGGGCAGGGTGAAAGCCGGCAATCCAACCGGTACGGATATCCCTTTGGAGCGCGTCGCTGAAAAAAAGTAAGCGCATCGCGGCGCCCACCGTTACCGGGCAGGATAAGTAAGTGCGCACATGGTGCGAATTTGGGTGGTACCGCGGATACAATCCGTCCCTTTGGGGACGGGTTTTTTTATTTTTAATGAGTAAAGTTGCCGGCTTGGCGTACAGAGCATACGCCCGGCGGGTTGGGAGGAACAACATGATCCACGAGAAAGTCGCTACCAACATGGATTTCGTATCCCGGGAGCGGGAAATATTACAGTACTGGAAAGACAGCCGCATCTTTGAAAAGAGCGTGCAAAACCGTGAGGGCAGCCCGGAGTTTACTTTTTACGACGGCCCGCCCACGGCCAACGGCATGCCCCACGTAGGGCATCTGCTGACCCGTGCCATCAAAGACGTCATCCCCCGTTATCGAACGATGAAGGGCTACCACGTGCTGCGCAAGGCCGGCTGGGATACCCACGGCCTGCCGGTGGAGCTGGAGGTGGAAAAGCAACTGGGGCTGGACGGCAAGCCGCAGATAGAGGCCTACGGCATCGAGCCTTTCATCCAAAAGTGTAAGGAAAGCGTCTGGAAGTATAAGAGCCAGTGGGAAGCCATCAGCGATGCCGTGGCCTTTTGGGCCGACATGGAGAACCCTTACA